>CAIQWF010000190.1 GCA_903875455.1 uncultured Pseudomonadota bacterium | reverse complement strand
TTTCACTTATCTTGGCACACCCATGACAGTTGCTATAGCATAAAACTGTTTTGGGGTTGGGGAGGCTTGGAACAAATTTGATTTGTGCAACAAAGCCGAACTTGCTGAAAGATTAACCAAGTAATACCCAAAACTCACCTAAAAATAAAATCGGTGGAACATCATGCTACAAGAACAACTGATTGAAGAAATTAAAAAACATCAAGTGAGGTGAGAAAAATGTATGCCGCCGTGAAAGCTATTTATGAAAACGGGCAAGTTATTTTGCAAGAAAATCCACCTACGATGGAAAAAACAAATGTGATTGTGATGTTTATTAAAGATGAGCCAGTTAACAATAAAAAAACGGTAGGTGTAAAAATAGGAAGTTTAGCTGGAAAAGGCTATAGCATTCCTGATAATTTTAATGATCCTTTAAATGATTTGAGCGAGTATATGTAATGCGTTATTTAATTGATACTCAAATTTTTATTTGGACATTAATTAATCCTGAAAAATTAACGCCACAAACTTTACAAATTCTGCAACATAATGAAATTTTAGTCAGTCAAGTGTGTTTATTTGAAATCGCAATTAAACAAAAAATCAACAAACTCCCCGAACTGCCATTACCTATAAAAGCATTAGTTGAACGCATTGAAGAAGATAATTTTAATCTTCTTGCAATAACTGAAAACCATCTTGAAAGCTATGCCACTATTCCCTTGCTAGAAAATCATCGCGACCCTTTTGACCGCTTATTATTAGCAACCGCGCAGGCTGAAAATATTCCGATTATTTCGGCGGATACTAATTTTCATTATTACAAAACTCAAATTCAGCTCATTGAAAACTAATTTCTTCAATTTAAAATTATCTCCTTGATTACCTTTAGGAAAAACCATGTCTGATATAGAAATCGCCCAACAAGCCACCATGAAACCGATTATCGGTCTGGCGGCGGAAAAATTTAACATTCCCGCTGAACACTTAGACCCTTACGGTCATTACAAAGCCAAACTGTCGCTGGAATACGTCAACAGTCTGGCGGATAAAAAAGACGGCAAACTGATTTTAGTCACCGCGATTAGCCCAACTCCAGCCGGCGAAGGCAAAACTACCACTACCGTAGGATTAGGCGACGCGCTGAACCGCATCGGCAAGAAAACCATCATGTGTCTACGTGAACCCTCTTTAGGGCCTTGCTTCGGCGTAAAAGGCGGCGCGGCGGGTGGCGGTTATGCGCAAGTGGTACCAATGGAAGATATTAACCTGCATTTCACCGGCGACTTTCATGCGATTGGGGTGGCGCATAATTTATTGTCGGCGATGATTGATAACCACATCAATCACGGTAATGCACTGGATATTGATCCACGCCGGATTCAATGGAAACGGGTGGTGGATATGAACGACCGCGCCTTGCGTCATGTTGTGGTTGGGATGGGCGGCCCTGCAAACGGTTATCTGCGCGAAGATGGTTACGATATTGTGGTGGCTTCTGAAGTGATGGCAATTTTATGTCTGGCTACCAGTCGCGCGGATTTAAAAGAACGCTTAGGGCGGATTGTGATTGGTTATAAATCCGACAAAGTGACTCCCGTTTATGCCAGCGATTTAAAAGCGCATGGCGCGATGGCGGCATTATTGAAAGATGCGATTAAACCGAACTTAGTGCAAACTTTGGAAAACAATATCGCCATTATTCACGGCGGTCCGTTTGCGAATATCGCACATGGCTGTAACACTGTCACCGCCACCAAAACGGCATTAAAACTGGCAGATTATGTAGTCACCGAAGCCGGTTTCGGTGCGGATTTGGGTGCAGAAAAGTTCATTGATATTAAATGCCGGATGTCAGGACTTACGCCGTCCGCAGTTGTGTTAGTTGCGACTGTTCGCGCGTTAAAATTTCACGGCGGCGTAGCGAAAGAAGAGTTGAATCAGGAAAATCTGGTCGCATTGGAAAAAGGTTTTGAAAATCTGGAGCGGCATCTGCACAATATCAACCAACATTATGGCTTGCCGTGTGTAGTTTCGATTAATCATTTCACTTTTGATACCGATGCAGAAATTACCTTATTGAAAGAAAAATGTGCAGCGTTGGGCGCGAAATGCGTAGTGGCGAAACATTGGGCAGAAGGCGGCGCCGGGGCAGAAAATCTGGCTGAAGCAGTGCTGGAAATCGTGGACAATCGTGAACCTGATTTTACTTTTGTTTACCAAGAAAACGCGCCTTTATGGGAGAAAATCACCACAATTGCGACTAAACTTTATGGCGCAGGTAACGTGACCGCCAGCCCGAAAGTCAAAGGCGAAATTAATGCTTTGCAGGAAAAATATGGCTCTTTCCCGATTTGTATGGCGAAAACCCAAATGTCATTCTCGACTAACCCGAATCTGAAAGGAGCACCTTCTGGCCATACCGTGGAAATCCGGGAAGTTCGTCTGGCTAACGGCGCGGGTTTTATTGTCGCTATCGCCGGTGATATGATGACCATGCCCGGTTTACCGAAAGTGCCTGCCGCAGAAAAAATTGATATTACTGATGATGGCAAAATCATTGGCCTGTTTTAAATTTTATGGCTGCCAAGTCCTTGCAAGGATTGGCAGCTTTAGCCGTTTAACCTTATTTTTGAGAACTCATAATGTCAGATAAAAAATTTCGACTCGTAACCCGCAGTGATTTTGACGGTTTGATTTGCGCGGTATTGCTGAAAGAGCTGGATTTAATCGACGATATCCAGTTTGTCCATCCTAAAGATATGCAGGACGGCAAAATCGCCATCAGCGAGAACGACATCACCACCAACCTGCCTTATGTGCCTGGCGTACATTTGGCTTTTGACCACCATTTAAGCGAAACCCTTCGCAATGAAAAGGCTGAAAATCACATCATTAATCCTGACGCACCATCAGCAGCGCGGGTAGTGTATGAATATTATGGCGGCGGATCACGTTTTCCAGCCAGCTGGAACGATATGATGATTGCGGTTGATAAAGGTGATTCAGCTCAGTTTTCACAGGAAGAAATCCTGAACCCGACCGGTTGGGTGCTGATGAACTTTCTGATGGATGCGCGGACGGGTTTGGGACGCTTTAGAGATTTTACCGTTTCTAACTATCAATTAATGATGGCTCTGATTGATTATTGCAAAGACCATTCCATTGATGATGTCCTGCAATTGGCAGACGTGCAAGAGCGCGTAGTTTTGTACAAAGAACATGAAGCCGCAGCAAAAGAGCAAATCAAACGTTGCACCAAAGTTTATGGCAATCTGGCAGTGCTTGATTTGTGTCAGGAAGAAACCATTTATGCGGTAAATCGCTTCATGATTTACGCCCTGTTTCCCAATACCAATATTTCCATCCATGTGATGTGGGGCCTGAAACAGCAAAATACGGTTTTTGCTATCGGCAAATCCATTTTAAACCGCACTTCTAAAACCAACATCGGCGAGTTGTGTCTGGCTTACAACGGCGGCGGCCACATGAATGCTGGGACTTGTCAGGTTGAAAACTCAGACAGTGAACGAGTGTTGCAGGAATTGATTGCCAAAATCAATGCCGATGGTTAATTGACATAATCCCTAATTGATATATCTCAAGGAGTGCAAACCCAGGTTTGTACTCCACCTGCGCTAAAAAATGAAAATCATCGGCTTTTCTCTGTTCTTTCTGATTGCTATTTCAGTAAAAGCAGACCCTCTTGCCGACCAGCAACAGCTTAGGCAGTATTATAAAACTCTGTTTCCCGCCTTAAAACCTGCCGATTATGCGCAAGGTGTTTACGCGCTTGACCCGATTGCCAAACAATCGTGGCTGGCGATTAATGAGTTTCCGCCGTATGAGCCCGCATTAGAACAAGGCAAAATCTTATTCAACACCCCGTTTAAAAATGGCAAAAGCTATAAAGATTGCTTTGCTAATCAAGGCATTGGCATTGCGCAACTTTATCCGCTATGGGATAGCAAAAACGGCGAAGTCCTGACTTTGGCAAAAGCCGTAAATAATTGCCGACTTAAAAATAACGAAGCGGCACTGAATTATGAAAAAGGCGATATGGCGGCGGTATTGGCTTACATGGCTTACACTTCGCGCGGCAAGGCGATTGATGTGAAAGTTCCTGCTGATGATGGAAGAGCGTTAGCGGCTTACGAGCAAGGCAAAGCTTATTATTACGAGCGACGCGGGCAGTTGAACTTTGCCTGCGCCACCTGTCATATCAATAATGCCGGAAAACGGTTACGCGCTGAGGTATTGAGTCCGTTATTGGGGCATACCAGCGGCTGGCCGACTTATCGGTTAAAGTGGGGGGAAATGGGCACTTTGCATCGGCGTTTTATTGGCTGTCATCAACAGATTAGAGCGGATGCTCCAGCAGCGCAAAGTGTGGAATTGCGCAATCTGGAATATTTTTTAGCCTTTATGGGAAATGGTGTGCCGATTACGGGGCCGAGTACGCGGAAATGAGGCTTTTATGTCACCGATTAAACTAAAAAAGCGCATCATCAGCGAATAATGCGCTTTGTTTCGCTAAATATCTCTACTTTGCTTTAGCTTTTTCTACTGCACTCGCTGTGGCTTTAATCTTCGCCTGAATGTCTGCTGGCAATGATTTATAAAAACCTTCGGGGTCCGTTTGAGCCTTTTGCATCAGAGCCTGCATTTTTGCAGGATCTCCACCTGACTGCTGTACCAGAATCGGCATAATATCGGCAGAAATATTATACAACTCCTGCTGGGCCGCCACATTTCCAGCCACTGCTTCCAAGGCTTTTTGATTTGCCGCTTTCCCTGCCTCAGTTTTTGCTGCATCACAGGTTTTGTTTTTAAGACAGTCTTGCGTTTGCTGCAATGCAGAACTATCTGCCGCATAAACAGTTTGAACCAGCATTCCCGCCAACAAAAAAACCACTAATTTAACTTTGATCATTGCCGCGCCCTCATTAAAAGTTTAAAAAAACTGGATAGCACTTAAGCCAGTAAATGAATCAATATCTGTTCATAAATCTTGCTTAAAACTTCCAAATCCTCAAGCCCGATGTTTTCATTGACCTTGTGAATGGTTTCATTCAACGCCCCCAGCTCCAGCACCTGCGCACCGGTTGGGGCAATAAAACGCCCGTCCGAAGTACCGCCGCCGGTATCATCCACGGTATCAAAACCGGTGACGTGTTTAATCGCCGCATGAGCCGCGTCAATCAAAGCACCGGAGGAAGTTAAAAACGGATTGCCCGACAATCGCCAGGTTAAATCGTAGTTAAAATTATGTTTATCCAGAATAGCGCGGGTGCGCTGCTTGATGATGTCCGCATTCAACTCGGAACTAAAACGCAAGTTAAACCACACCTCAGCAGAGCCGGGAATGATATTTTCCGCACCAGTGCCAGAGTTCATATTGGAAACCTGCAAACTGGTGGGAGGGAAAAATTCATTTCCGTGATCCCACACTTCTTCAGTCAGTTCTTTCAACGCCGGTGCAAAACGGTGAATCGGATTATCCGCCAGCTCAGGGTACGCGACATGTCCCTGGATACCCTGAACTTTCAGCACCGCATTCAAGGAGCCGCGCCGCCCGACCCGAATCACATCACCAATTTTTTTATCACTGGAAGGTTCACCGACTAAACACCAGTCGATTTTTTCCTGCCGCTGCTCCAAAACTTCCACCACTTTCACCACGCCATTGGTGGCAACGCCTTCTTCATCACTGGTCAGCATGATTGCAATCGAGCCTTGATGTTGAGGATGATTGGCCACAAAACGCTCCACTGCGGTAATAAATGCCGCAATGCCGCCTTTCATATCCGCCGTACCCCGTCCATAAAGCTTGCCATCGCGAATGGTTGGCTGAAACGGCGGTGAATCCCAGGCCGCCAGAGAACCGGTCGGCACTACATCAGTATGACCCAAAAACACAAACAGTGGTTTGGCCGCACCGCGTTTTAACCAGATATTTTGCGTGTCGTTAAAATCCAGCCGTTCTACTTTAAAACCGGCTGGAATCAAGCGTTGGGCAAGCAAATCCTGGCAGCCGGCATCGTTGGGAGTCACAGATTCACGGCGGATTAAATCAATTAAAAGTTCTAAAGTCGGTGTCATAGTGCCTGTTGGTATTCGTCAGCGTTGAAGCCGATGATAAAAACATCGCCCGATTCTAAAATCGGGCGTTTGATTAAGGTGGGATGTTCCAGTAATAGTTGCAATGCGCTGTCAGGATTCAAATCGGCTTTTTGCGCTTCATTCAGTTGGCGCCAGGTAGTGCTGCGTTTGTTCAGCAACATTTCCCAGCCTGAGTTTTCCGCAAACCGTTTCAGCAATTCAGAGCTAATGCCGTCTATCCTGTAATCGTGAAACTGATAGTCGACCTTATTTTGTTCCAGCCAGATGCGGGCTTTTTTCACGGTATCGCAATTTTTAATCCCGTAAAGTTTGAGCATGATTACCAGTCGCTATTCAACAGTTCATCAATGCTGGGCAGTTTTTTATCGCCTTTGCAGCGTTCCTTGTAAATATCAACAAACTCCATGAAAGCCTGCTCCAGATCGTCAAGCACTTCTTCCTCGTCGGTGCGCTCTTCAGCAGAGGGAATCTCGCCGGATTCCAGATAGTCTTTTTGAAAGGATATTTCGCTGTTAAGTGCCAAAATAGCGTAAATTAAAGCATTGTTTGAAGGGGATTCGCTCATGATGTGCTTCTATAAAATTAAGTAAAGGTAAAAAGGAAATTTTCCAAAGAAAACTTAAGGTATTAATAATGCAGCTTTCCAGCAGTTTTGCAGATTTTTTTCAATGGCATCGACCACTTTTTTGTCCAGTTTTTTTCTGGCAGCCTCATCTTTTAAAATCGCCATAATTTCTTCCGGGTTGAGTGAGCGGCGATAGGGGCGGGTTTGCGCCAGTGCCTGAAAAACGTCGGCAACGGCTACAATCCGCGCTTCAAAAGAAAGCGTTTTTTCGGTATGGCAATAAGGATAACCGCTGCCGTCAATGCGTTCATGGTGTTGAGATGCCCACTGGGCAATTTCTTCAAAGCCTTTGATGCCTTTGATAATATCGTAAGTATCAAAACTATGCCGCTGGATAGCTGCATATTCTTCGTCAGTCAGTTTTGCCGGTTTTTCCAGCAGGTGGTCTGGAACGCGCAGTTTGCCCAGATCGTGTAATAATCCGGCCATTTCCAGCATGTCGCAGGTATGTTCGGACAAACCAAACAGTTCCCCCAGATAACGCGCCAGGTTTGCTACACCTTCGGAATGCTCCTTGGTAAAACTGCTTTTGGCATCGACAATGTGGGAAAATATCTGGGCAATGCCTTTTAAATCCTGAAAGTCCATTTCCCGGGTATTGTCATGATTAATCCAGGCGTCTACATAGCCTGAAATATGGTCTCTTTCCAGCGATAGCCAAAAGGCTTTGGAGCGGGATATTTCCAGAAAACAGTCAACCAGTTCAGGATGAAAAAAGCTGCCTCGTTTGGCGGCAATCGCATCCCTGATTTTATCGGCGTTTAAAAGAATATTGGGATTATTGGTCTGGTAGCCTAATGAAAGAATGTCAACCTCATCAACCAGATGAATGCAGTTGGTGCTTATTTTAACCTCATCCGGCAGTTCCAGATTTTGCAACGTATTCCATCCGGTATGATGATGGTAAATATAATCGGACAGATAAGCCAGAGGCTGAGACTGGTTTAACAGGTCAGCACCAATTTTGACATGTTCGGGGTCTTCTTCCCAGTCAAATTTGGTCATATTTGCCTGCACGACCGTTTTGGAAACACCACAGTCATGCAGAATCGCAGCCTGAAACAGATTGTCCTGTCTATCCTCTGTCCAGTCCATCGTTTTGGCGCATTCAGCAGCCATAAATGCCACTCTTTTGCCATGATGAATTTCGGGCACACCGACTAAATCCAAGGCATTGGATAATGAAAAAATAGCTTCGTGTAAGTTGATATTAAATTTGGACATGGGATAAGTTTGGTAAAACTATTTACCTTTTGGATTCTGAGTTTATATCTAGCATGATAACCTGATTTTTGACAGGTAGGGAAATAAGTAGATTCGCTTTTTGTCGAACTTGTCTGGCAAATATTTGACACTCTCTGCTTAGCTTACCAGGCACATACCTTGAAATCTTCTCCTACCCAGCAGGCCTTGTCTGTTGTTGAGCGTTTAGCTTCTCCCCAGCGTGAATTAATGCCATCTGCGGTCAATCCGCGCACTTCTGCAAGGCCTTTTTCAATAATATAAACGCTGACAATTGAAATGCTATTGGTCAATGGCTGATTTTTAACCGGATTTGCCAAGCCAAACGAACCTTTAGTATCGGGAATAAACGTACATTGCCCTTTGTATATGGTTTGGTTGCCACTGTCGATTTGGCACTTTACCTGGCGGTCTTTGGCCATAGCCGAGTGACTTGCCAACAGCAATACTGTTACAGCTGTGATTAAAATTTTCATCTTTTCCCGCCTTACTAAGATAGCTTTAAAAATAAACCCTACACAAGCTCTGCTGTTTTTTTCAATTGTTATTAACAACTGATATAACGAGTTTCGCTTGCCACCTTCACACCAAAATCCTGCTGTAACTCCGTTGCGGTAATTTCCTGATTCGCCAGCATTTTCACAAACAAATTCACATAATCAATTCCGGCCAAGGTAATCTTTGGAAAACCGCCGGAAATACGCGGATTAATCTCCAGCACAAACGGCACACCGTTTTTATCATCTCGATACTGGATATTAATAAAACCGCTCAACTTAAATTCTGCCACCAGCAAGGCACTCATTCGCCCAATTTCAGGATTTTCAATCAATAACTGATATTTGTCGTGGGCATGATGTTTCTGCCGAATCGTTCCGGCAATCACTTTACCGTCATGGCACAAAATATCATGGCTGTATTCATCGCCCGGCAAAAAATCCAGCAGCATCATTTCCCTGAAAAACACCTCCGGCAATAAATGCAGCAACTGCTGATAAGCCACTGCATATTTATCGTGACCATGAATCAACGCTTTCCACGGGTCATAATCTGCCTCATCATGAATCACTTTAAATCCCGCCGCATATATTGACACGCTTGGCTTCATGCACAATCTGTGAGTATTGGCTCTAAGAGACTGGTATTGCTGAATAAATTCAGCTTTAGTGTTGGCAGCGGCAAACAGCGGCAAATTAACGCCGATATTTTTTTCCAATAAATGCCGATAAAACGCCGCCTTATTATCAATAGTATGGAAATCGGCATCAGAACAGGGAAAAACGACTTTAACACCCAATTCAGCAAATTGCTTTCTGTGCGGATATAGCCTGGCAAAATGCCGCCAGGGATAGAAAACATTTACCTGGTGCTGTTGGCAAACTTCCAGACAAAACCCGAGATAATCATCACTATGCTCCGGTTCATAAATGAAACTGTCAGCGAATTTTTGATGCTCAACGGCGTGGGTATGCGAAAACAGCGTAGTAACGGCAGGATTTTTTTGTAATGTTTCCAGAATAAAAGCAATGCTGGAGAAGTTTCTGTTAAACCAGATTTTCATGTTTTGAATGGCTTGCAGGCGGGCACGCTGTTTTGCCCGTCATAACTGTGAGATTTTAAGATGATTGAGTAGGTAGAACAGCGTACCTACTCTATACCGTAAAGATGTGATCAACAATAACATGCCTATTCCGTTCGTGGTGAGTTTATTGAACCACGTCCCCTTCGACAAGGTCAGGGGCAAAGGCTGAGTTTAGAAATCGGGAAGTTATTTTTAGCTATATCCTTAATTGTTTGCAGGTTAAGGCGCGTCCAGAAAAAGCTTGAAGATAGACTCCAATTCTGACGGGATATTTTTATTAATATCGGCTTCAAAGGTAATCAGCGAAGCAAAACTATCCAAAATAACCAGGGCGTTGGTATTGGCGTCACAAGGGCTGATTTGCCGCAAACGTCCGGCAAATGCGCGGTTGACCTCGCCAATCTCTTCGTACATGGAAATAAAGCCGGTTAAATCCCAGTCTGGGGTTTTGCCTTTTTTATAGCGCAGATACTGTGCGGTCAGATACATGGAAATCGCCCGGTATTGCGTTTCATCATAAGAGGCGAAAGGTAAATGAAAGCGCACCATAGGCCGTAATTTATCCATAATCGGACAACCACTGGTGACCATATAAATGCCGAGAATAGAGCTCAACACCGTTTGTAAATCGGTTTCTTTTACATAAGTGCGGGAGTCTGTTTCCACATAAACTTTTGCTCTTTCGTATGAAACAAAATCGCTAAAGGATTCGGCTAAAGTCAGAATATTGACGGCAATAGGACAGTGTGGATGCAAATTTGGATCCAGGGGACAATTCGGGCATTGCTTGTGTTCAAGAAAAGTCCACAGCGGCAGTTTTTCCTGGGGAACTGGCGGGCAAATAACATCCAATGTGCTTTTATTTAAACACAGTTGTATTTCTTTTGTTTCACCTTCTTCAAGTGTAAAGCTGTATTTATAAACAATAGTATCTTCAGTCATGATGGCAGGCTCAGTTCCTCTCAGGCGGATAAGCTTATGCCATCCGTCGGTTTCACCTGGCGGTTTTATTGCAAACCGTCAGGCCGTTAAGATGATTTCATGCAGAAATGGCAGCAATTCCTACCGCCTTGCGCAATTCTTTGATAAATGGCTGGCTGATGGCGCGGGCTTTTTTCGCCCCTTCCTGCAATTCTTCTTCAATATGCTCAGGAGCTTGCAGCAAAGCCTGATAACGATCTCTGGCGGGCGCAATGTGGGTATTAATATGTTCAAACAGGATTTTTTTCATTTCGCCCCAGCCGATTCCTTCGCTGTATGCTTTGCGAATTTCTTCCACTTCACTCGGTCTGGCAAAGGCGCGGTAAGTGCTGAACAAGGTGCAGGTTTCAGGGTCTTTGGGCTGGCCTGGTTCCAGAGAATTGGTCTTGATTTTGTTAATCAGTTTTTTCAGCTTGTTTTCCGGTTCAAACAGCGGAATGGTGTTGTTATAGCTTTTGCTCATTTTCCGCCCGTCCAATCCTAATAAAGTAGCAGCATTTTCATCCACCACCGCTTCAGGAATCACAAAATGCTCACCATAAATATGATTAAAGCGGCTGGCAATATCGCGTGCCATTTCAATATGCTGCACCTGATCCTTGCCGACCGGCACCTTATGGGCGTTAAACATCAAAATATCGGCAGCCATTAAAATCGGATAACTGAATAGCCCCATGGTGATGCCTTTATCAGGATCGCTATCGCCTGATTGTTCATTTTCGGCCACTGCCGCTTTATAAGCATGGGCACGGTTCATCAAGCCTTTAGCGGTGACACAGGTCAATAACCAGGTCAATTCCATGATTTCCGGTACATCCGATTGCCGGTAAAAAATCGCATTCGAAGTATCCAGTCCCAACGCCAGCCAGGTGGCAGCAATTTCCAGACTGGACTGTCTGACCCGTTCGGGTTCCTGACACTTAATTAAAGCATGATAATCAGCCAAAAAATAACAGGGCAGCACATGCTCATTTTTACTGGCTTCAATCGCAGGACGAATCGCGCCTACGTAATTGCCCAAATGCGGTGTGCCGGTGGTGGTAATGCCAGTCAGGACGGTTGCTTTACTCATGTTTTGCTCTTAAAAACTTATGACAAGGTAAGGGAATAGACAAAATTCTACACAAAAACGTTTCGATAGTCAGTGAATATCACGCAGGTTGCTTTATTTGCCCAATCTTGAGCCCTGTTTGGGCACATCAATAAATCAATTCCAGCCGGTTTTTTTATAGTACACTTTACAATCGTTTTTAAGTTTAAAGAATATAGTCAGGAGCAGAACGATGCTACAATTTACCGAAAGACGTGAGTATTTCCGCATCAATGTCGATTGTGAGATAGATTATCGCCGACTGGACAGTGATGAATTTCATAAAGCCAGATGCACGACCTTAAGTGGCGCCGGACTTTCTTTCATTACCAGCGAAATGTTAGAAATCAATGGCGAAATGGAAGTGACTATTGAATCTCAACTTCCGGGGACCCCGCCGTTACGGGCGCATATCAGAGTGATAAATGTGCGGGAGTTGTCGGACCAGACCTTTGTTATCAGTGCCAGCATGTCAGTATTGCACGATGATGATTACCTCTCCCTTTAATACAGCTGTTTTATGTTTATAATCACCAAAGAAGTTTATTTTTGTTACGGTCACCGCTTAATGAACCATGCCGGAAAGTGCCGTCATTTGCATGGCCATAGCGTGAAAGCCGCAGTTTCCATCAAGCAGTCCCAGCTTAATGAACAAAGCATGGTCTGTGATTTTTCCGATATTAAAGACTGCGTCGAGTCTTATATTAATCAAACCCTGGATCACAACTTTCTGCTGCATAAAAACGATCCGATTATTCCATTGCTGGTGGCGCAAAATGAGCGCTTTTTAGCTATAGAAGAGCATCCCACCGCTGAAATATTAAGTAAAATGATTTATCAGTACATCAAACAGCAGGGTTTTAATGTCGATCAGGTTGTGTTGTGGGAAACAGCCAGCGCCAGCGCCTGCTATCGTGAAGATTAACTCATAATATTATCTGCGTTTTTAACTGTCTAACCTTAAGTTACGTTAAAATAAACCCTACTTCCTCAATCTCAACTGGATATTATCATGCGCAATAAATTTTTTTTAACTTTAGCCGCAAGCTGTATCTTAACAGCCTGTGCCACCAGCCCCACCGGCAGAAGTCAATTGATGATAATGCCTGATGCTGAAATGGATCAAATGGGCCTGCAGGGTTTTAGCCAAATAAAACAAACAACTCCGATTAGCAATAACAGTCGCTACAACAGGTTTGTCACTTGCGTTGCAAAGCCGATTACACAACAGGTTGGCGGCGGTCAATGGGAAATTGTGGTCTTTGATAGTAAAGAGCTCAACGCTTTTGCTTTGCCCGGAAAAAAAATCGGCGTTTATTCTGGTTTGATCAATCTGGTGGATAATCAGGCTGAACTTGCGGCGGTGATTGGTCACGAAATAGGCCATGTTTTAGCCAAACACAGCAATGAACGGCTATCGCAAGAAAAAGCGGTTGGTACCGGTTTGAGTGTTGTCAGCGCAGTGGTTGGCACACCTACCAGCGCTTTGGGACAAGTTGGAATGGCGGCATTGGGTGTAGGTGCCCAGTATGGCGTGTTATTGCCCTATAGCCGTACCCATGAAAGTGAAGCCGACCAGATTGGTCTGGATTTAATGGCAAAATCAGGTTTTGATCCCAGACAAAGCGTGCGGTTATGGCAAAAAATGTCCCAAGCCAGCCAAGGCCAAGAGCCGACCGAATTTCTGTCAACCCATCCTGCCAATGCCACCCGCATTGATGATTTAAACAAAAACATGACCAAAGCCATGCAAACCTATCAACAAGCCCAGGCCTCAGGCAGACGGCCCAAATGTAGCAAATGAACCCCAGTTTAGCCCAATTACATCCCTATCCGTTTGAAAAACTAGCTCAGCTAAAACAAGGCATTATCGCTGCAACTGATAAAACGCATATTGCCTTGTCTATCGGTGAACCCAAACATCCCACAGCGGATTTTATCCAGCAAGCCTTGGTTAGCCATTTAAGTGGCTTGGGAAATTACCCGACGACCAAAGGCTTGCCGGAACTGCGCAGCGCAATCAGTCGCTGGATAGAAAAACGCTTTGGCTTTCCGGCAGAAGCAGTGAACTCAGAATCGCAAGTGTTACCGGTCAGCGGTACACGCGAAGCGCTGTTTTCATTTGTTCAAGCCGTGGTTAATCCAGCTGAAAAGCCGTTGGTGGTGATGCCAAATCCGTTTTATCAAATTTATGAAGGTGCAGCTTTATTGGCAGGAGCGACACCTTATTATTTGAACACTGTTGAAGAAAATGGCTATTTACCTGATTTTGACAGCGTAGCGGATGAAATTTGGCAACGTTGCTGTTTGCTGTTTATTTGTTCACCGGGCAATCCGACTGGCGCCTTGTTGACCCAAGCGCAGCATCAAAAGTTGCTGGCTTTGGCGGAAAAGTTTGATTTCGTTGTCGCCTCGGATGAGTGTTATACCGAACTCTATGATGACGAAAAAAATCCACCGCAAGGTTTGTTGCAAACGGCCTATCATAGCGGCAACACTGATTTTAACCGCTGTGTGATGTTTCAAAGCCTGTCGAAACGCTCAAACGCACCGGGCTTACGCTCCGGTTTTGTGGCTGGAGATGCCGATATTTTGGCAAGCTATTTTAAATACCGCACCTATCATGGCTGCCCGATGCCATTGCCGACGCAATACGCCAGTATTGCCGCCTGGCAGGATGAAGCACATGTGGTTGAAAACAGGGTTTTATATCGGGAAAAATTTACCGCTTTCATTAATATCCTGTCGGAAGTCTGTGAAATTAATAAGCCACCCGCCAGCTTTTATATCTGGTTGAAAACTCCCATTTCTGACACTGACTTTGCGCAACGGCTTTTTGCCCAGCAAAACGTCACGGTGTTGCCCGGCAGCTATTTATCACGCCCTGCCAACGGCATTAATCCCGGAGAAAATCATGTCAGGATTGCGCTGGTCGCCTCTGTCGCAGAATGTACCGAAGCGGCTTTACGGATCAAACACTTTATTAACACTTTATAGCTAAAAACTATCATGCAAACATTAGAAAAAATTATTTGTGACGCTTTTGAAAACCGCGCCGATATTACCCCCAGCAACGTTTATCCTGAATTACGAGAGGCGATTGAGGAAGCCGTCAATTTGCTCGATAAAGGCGAAGCGCGGGTAGCGGAAAAAATCAACGGCCAATGGGTGGTTAATCAATGGCTGAAAAAAGCCGTGCTGTTGTCATTCAGAATTAACGAAAACCGGGTAATGGACGGTGGTGCAAATCGTTATTACGACAAAATTGAAACCAAATTCGCCACCTACACCCCGGAAGATTTTGCCAAAGCCGGCGTCCGGGTGGTACCAAACGCCAATGCCAGACACGGTTCTTTCATTGCACCCGGGGCGATTTTGATGCCGTCTTATGTCAATATCGGTGCCTATGTAGACACTGGCACGATGGTGGATACCTGGGTAACAGTCGGCTCCTGCGCGCAAATCGGTAAAAACGTGCATTTGTCCGGCGGTGTAGGTATCGGTGGGGTATTAGAGCCATTGCAAGCCGCGCCTACCATTATTGAAGACAATTGTTTCATCGGTGCCCGTTCTGAAATAGTCGAAGGCGTGATTGTTGAAGAAGGCTCAGTGATTTCAATGGGCGTTTATATCGGCCAAAGCACCAAGATTTTCAACCGCATGACCGGCGAAATCAGTTATGGTCGGATTCCAGCGGGCTCTGTTGTGGTTTCAGGAAACCTGCCATCCAGCGATGGCAAATACAGTCTGTATTGCGCGGTTATCATTAAACAGGTTGATGAAAGAACCCGCAGCAAAACCAGCATTAATGAGCTGTTGCGCGATTAATTTTCACCTCCCCAAGCTTTAATCTAAACCTGTCAGGTCTTTAAATCCTGACAGGTTTTATTCTCACGAATCAGATCGCTGATTAAATAATCACAGGCTCCACAACCTGTGCCAGCTCCAGTTTGATAGGCAATTGTCTCGGCGGTATCCATGCCGTTTTCAATCAAATCCTGAATTTGTTCTTTGGTTGTACCGGTACAGGTACAAATCACTTCTTTTTGTTGCCTGGGCTGATTGTTATTCATAGCGTTTTTTGAAAGTCTTTGCTTTAATCAAAGTTTAAATAACCGAGCATCAATTTCTTCGGTCAATTTTGGCCATCGTGGTTGGAGAATACATTTGTATGTTATTACGACCACTGTTCTTAGCAAAATACATGGCATTATCGGCATTGACCAGCAGTGTCGTGTCATCCTGTCCATGCTCTGGATACATTGCAATCCCTATGCTGGTTGAAATATTGATTATCTCCCCCTTTATTTCAAACGGCAGCAACAAGCTAGCATGAATTCTTTCAGCTACTGCGATCACGTCTTGGGAATCCTCAATCATCGGCAACAGGATTACGAATTCATCTCCACCAATTCGCGTTACCGTATCTACTTCGCGGACACAATCCTTCAGGCGTTTTGCCACCTCCTTCAGCAACAGGTCGCCCATCTGATGCCCGTAACTATCGTTAACCGGTTTAAATTTATCCAGATCATGGAAAATAATCGCCAAATGTTGATTGTTGCGTTTGGCAATAGCGATTTCCTGTTCAAGCCGGTCAATCAGTAATAACCTGTTTGCCAGTCCTGTCAGGGCGTCATGATGAGCCTGAACGCGAATGTCTGCTTCGACTTTTTTGAAAGCATTAACTGTTGAGGCCAATCCCATCCCGACAACAGAAAGAGCCAGCATATAAAACCAAAAATTGGAAAGTTGGGTCTGTTCAATGTCGGTGGCAAAAAAACCTTTCCCTGCCGCCGCCCCGATTAAGGCTTGTATAGTGGTCATGCAAATAACCAGCGTCACACTTTGAAAGCCTAACCGGGCAGCTCCCCAAACCACAAACAGAAACATCCAGTAACCTCTGGCAATTAACCCGAATAAATCGTGATACCAATTGAGAAAAATAATTTGCCCCGCCAGAAATGACAATATGAAGAACAGCAGCATTTCAAAAAAATAGCGTTTTTGAAACCAGTGCAGCGGAAATTGGCTCCATGTCAGAAGCAGCGGGGTAATCAGAATAATGCCCAAGGTATCGGCCATCCACCAGGTTAAGGTGACATTGCCAAATATCTGATGATTTACTGCCGGATCATCTAACAGTGCAAATGCACCTGTTAGGGAATTAACACAGGCACTGGTCAAACCTGCAAAAAATATCAGGCGAAAAAAATCATTCAGGGAGGTAATTGATAAGTCGAACTTTTTGTCGCTGGTCAACACCCAGGTTCCTGAAACAATGCCCGCTAACAGGCCAAACGTGACTAACAGTGAGCTGAATAGGGAAAATCCAAGCATTAACTTGGAAATAAACGAGCCCATAAACACAGCCGGCCAATATTTTTTTCCGGCAACCAGCAGAACTCCCAATGCAAAACCTGTTTGAGGCCGCACCACTGGCTGCGCTATTCCGATAGCAGAAAAATAGTGATGCGTTGCTTGCGCGATTATCAAGTAAATGACTGCCGTGCCCAAAAGCAGAAAAATATCACGCAAGCGATAGGCAGCGAATAGATTCATGATGAGCGTTTTTTATGGTATTTCAGATAAGTAGTTAAACAAAAGTTATACGGTATTTAGTTCCAAAATTTGAAAGTATATCCACCACCGTTTTTTTCAAATTTGCATAACTGACGTAACACG
>CAIQWF010000189.1 GCA_903875455.1 uncultured Pseudomonadota bacterium | reverse complement strand
TCTATTAAATCGTTTCACTTATCTTGGCACACCCATGACAGTTGCTATAGCATAAAACTGTTTTGGGGTTGGGGAGGCTTGGAACAAATTTGATTTGTGCAACAAAGCCGAGTGTATTTTTCAGAGTAGAAAAACAGGTTTTGCAGTACAGCAAAGGATCAAATAGCTAAAACTTTTGCCAGAGAGTTTTAGCTGGGAGTCTCAAATCAGATAGCCGCTAAATTCCCCTTAGTTTCTAACCAAACCTTTCTGTCTTGCGAACGTTTTTTCGCCAGCAATAAATCCATTAACTCGCGGGTATCATCATTTTCAGCCACGGTTAATTGCACCAGGCGGCGCGTGTCGGGATTCATGGTAGTTTCGCGCAACTGGCTGGGATTCATTTCCCCCAAACCTTTAAATCGCTGGACATTAATGGTGCCTTTCAGTTTTTCAGCTTTTATTCGGTCCAAAACACCCAGTCGTTCCGCTTCATCTAAAGCATAAAAAACCCGCTAGCCTATATCTATCCGATATAACGGCGGCATTGCTACGAATACATGACCGGCTCTGACTAACGCATTGAAATGTTGATAAAACAACGCACAAATTAAGGTAGCAATGTGATTGCCGTCAGAATCGGCATCCGCCAAAATACAGACTTTGCCGTAACGCAAATTTTCCAGATTATCCGAATCCGGCTCGATCCCTAACGCCACCGCAATATCGTGAACTTCTTGTGAAGCCATCACTTGATTGGAATCGACTTCCCATGTATTCAGAATTTTCCCGCGTAACGGCATGATGGCCTGAAAATCACGTTCTCTGGCCTGTTTTGCTGAACCGCCCGCCGAATCGCCTTCAACTAAAAACAATTCACTGCGGGAAATATCCTGCCCGGAACAATCCGCCAGTTTTCCCGGTAAAGCAGGCCCAGCGGTAATTTTTTTACGGATGATTTTTTTATTCGACTTTAAGCGTTTATGTGCACTGGCCAGAATAATCTCAGCGATTTTTTCGCCCGCAGCAGGATGTTGATTTAGCCATAAACTAAAAGCATCTTTGGCAACACCTGACACAAAAGCCACACATTCACGCGAACTTAACCGCTCTTTAGTTTGTCCTGAAAATTGCGGGTCTTCCAGTTTTACCGACAACACATAATGACAATTTTCCCACACATCTTCCGGCGCGATTTTCACCCCGCGCGGCAATAAATTCCGAATATCGCAAAATTCCCGTATCGCTTCGGTTAAACCGGCGCGTAAGCCGTTGACGTGAGTGCCTCCTTGCGCAGTCGGGACTAAATTGACATAACTTTCGGCAATCACTTCACCGACATTTTCAGTTGTCCAAACCATGCCCCATTCGACTGCTTCATGTGGAGTCACAGAATTGCCCATAAACGGCTGTTCGGGAAAAAACTCGGTATCGCCGACGCTATCCAGTAAATATTCTTTTAAGCCATTTTCATAATGCCAAAACCATTCTTCATTGCTGGCTTCATTTTTCAAACTGATTTTCAAGCCCGGACACAATACGGCTTTCGCGCGTAATACATGCTTCAGTTTAGAAACCGAAATTCTAGGCGAATCAAAATATTTCGCATCAGGTAAAAACACAATCGCCGTGCCGGTATTAGCTTTGCCGACTTTGCCGACTTCTAATAATTCACTTTGTTTATCACCATTGGCAAACTGCATTTGATACACTTTGCCGTCGCGTTTAACTTCGACAATTAATGACGCGGATAACGCATTCACCACTGAAATGCCGACTCCGTGCAAGCCACCGGAAAACTGGTAGTTTTTATTGGAAAACTTCCCGCCCGAATGCAGTTGCGTCAAAATCACTTCTACGCCGGGAATGCCTTGCTCGGGGTGAATATCCACCGGCATTCCGCGCCCGTCATCGGTAATTGACACACTGCCGTCCTGAAATAACACCACCGCAATCGATTTGGCAAATCCCGCTAATGCTTCATCCACACTGTTATCAACCACTTCCTGCACCAGATGATTCGGGCGCGTGGTGTCGGTGTACATGCCGGGTCGTTTGCGCACCGGGTCTAATCCGCTTAATACTTCAATGGCCGCCGCGTTATATTCATTGCTCATACTTGTTAATCACTCAGTTTAATTTCATATATAATAGTCGGTCATATTCATTATGCAGCTAATGTTCATGCCGATTTCTGTCATCAATGACAACATCGTATCATTAAATTATTGTTATGGTTATGCCTGAAAAAACAACGCTCGATTTATTTAATAAGGCATTAGCCGAATTGGAACAGATTGTTGCCGAGCTTGAAGTCGATGAGAATTTGAATGATTCGGATGATGCAGCAGAGCCGGATGAATCATTGACCGAATTTGAACCCGAACTAATAAAACCTGAGCTTGTGAATCCGCCTGAAAAATTAATCCCACAAGACCACTGATAACTGGAGTTTTTTACCGATGAGTAGTGCCTTAAAAGAATATATGACTTTGTGTCAAAATCGTGTTGAAGAGGCTTTAAATGCCCGTTTACCGAGCGCGGCGATTTTGCCACAACGTCTGCATGAAGCCATGCGTTACAGCACTCTGGATGGCGGTAAACGGATGCGCCCAATGTTGACATATTGCACCGGTAAAGCGTTGGGTTTGGAATTGGATATATTGGATGCACCGGCTTGTGCGGTGGAAATGATTCATGTGTATTCGTTAATTCATGATGATTTACCGGCAATGGATAATGATGATTTGCGACGCGGTAAACCGACCAGTCATAAAGCTTTTGACGAGGCCACGGCGATTCTGGCGGGTGATGCGTTACAGGCGTTGGCTTTTGAGTTGTTAGCAAACGATGCCAGTTTAAAAGTCAGTGCTGAACAGCGTTTAAAAATGATTACCACCTTGACCAAAGCTAGCGGTTCACAAGGCATGGTCGGTGGTCAGGCGATAGATTTGCAATCCGTCGGAACCCAGTTGACGTTACCGGAACTGGAAAACATGCACATTCATAAAACCGGTGCATTAATTCGGGCGAGTGTAAATATGGCGGCTCTCGCAAAAGCAGATTTAGACCCAGCTGTGGCAAAAAAACTTGACCATTACGCCAAATGTATCGGCTTATCGTTTCAGGTCAAAGACGATATTCTGGATATGGAAAGCGACACCGCGACTTTAGGCAAAACCCAAGGCAAAGACCAAAACAACGATAAGCCCACTTATCCGGCGTTATTAGGATTGGCCGGAGCCAAACAAAAAGCTCAGGAATTGCACGAGCAAGCTTTGTTAAGTCTGGGAGATTTCGGCAGCGAGGCGGATTTGCTGCGCGATTTATCTCTCTACATTATTCAACGCGACCATTAATAACCTACTTGATTAGTCAGAATTTAAGCGACATAATCAGCCGTTTGTTTTGTACAACGCGCCATCAAAGGACACACTTTATATGAATACCTCAACCAGTAATTACCCCTTACTCGATAGCATCAACTTGCCTGCTGATGTTCGGAAGCTTCCCAAAACCCAATTACTGGCGTTATGTAAAGAATTGCGTGAGTTTTTAACTCACACGGTCAGCGTCTCCGGCGGACATTTTTCCGCAGGTTTAGGCACGGTGGAATTAACGGTGGCATTGCATTATGTGTTCGACACGCCGACTGACCAATTGGTTTGGGATGTGGGACATCAGGCTTATCCGCATAAAATCCTGACCGGTCGCAAAGACCAAATGACGACCATTCGCACTAAAGGCGGCGTATCGGCATTCCCGAAACGGGATGAAAGCGAATACGATGCGTTTGGGGTCGGGCATTCCAGTACTTCAATCAGTGCCGCATTAGGGATGGCGATTGCTTCCGAACTGAAAGGTGAGCGTAAAAACATGGTGGCGATTATCGGTGACGGCAGTATTACCGGGGGCATGGCGTTTGAAGCGATGAATCATGCGGGTTCTCTGGACGCTAATTTACTGGTGATTTTAAACGATAACGACATGGCAATTTCGCCAAATGTCGGCGCTATGAATAATTATTTGACCAAAATTCTGTCGAGTAAATTGTATTCGTCGATGCGTTCGGAAAGTAAAAAAGTGTTGAAAAAAATGCCCAGTGTTTGGGAACTGGCACGCAAAACCGAAGAGCACGTCAAAGGCATGATTGTCCCCGGCACTTTGTTTGAAGAACTGGGTTTTAACTATATCGGTCCGATTGACGGTCACGATATTGATATGCTGGTTTCAACTTTAGAAAATTTAAAGAATATTGAAGGGCCGCGCTTTTTACATATTGTCACCAAAAAAGGCAAAGGTTACGCTCCGGCGGAAAAAGACCCGCTGGCGTATCATGGCGTACCGGCTTTTGACCATACCAAGGATTCATTGCCTAAATCTGCACCATCCCCTCATCCCACTTATACCGAAGTTTTTGGACAATGGCTGTGTGATATGGCGGCCAAAGATGAGCGATTATTAGGTATTACGCCGGCAATGCGAGAAGGCTCGGGTTTAGTGAAGTTTTCCCAGGAGTATCCAAACCGCTATTTTGATGTCGCCATTGCGGAACAACATGCGGTGACGTTAGCCGCAGGCCAAGCCTGTCAAGGTGCAAAACCGGTGGTGGCGATTTACTCCACTTTCCTGCAACGCGGTTACGACCAATTAATTCACGATGTCGCGTTACAAAATCTGGATGTATTGTTTGCGATTGACCGCGCCGGTTTGGTAGGACCAGATGGCCCAACCCATGCCGGAAATTTTGATTACAGCTATTTGCGCTGCATTCCAAACATGGTGGTGATGGCTCCGGCGGATGAAAACGAAGCGCGGCAAATGCTTTACACCGGCTTTTTATATAACGGACCTGCGGCAGTGCGTTATCCGCGTGGCAAAGGCCCGGGCGTGGCGGTGCAGGCAGAAATGCAAGAACTGGCCATCGGCAAGGGCGAGATTTGTCATAAAGGTTCAAACATTGCCATTTTAGCTTGGGGCAGTGTGGTTACACCTGCTTTGACTGTAGGAAAACAACTCGGCGCCACTGTAGTAAATATGCGTTTTATCAAGCCGTTAGATACCGATTTGATTCTGGAACTGGTCAAAACTCACGACACGTTTGTCACCATAGAAGAAAACGTAGTTGCTGGCGGTGCAGGCAGTGCAGTGAATGAGTTTCTGGCAAAAAATCGGATTTTAATGCCGGTATTAAATATCGCCTTACCGGATGAATTTATCGAACAAGGCACGCGCGAAGAATTGCTGAGTCTCTGTGGATTGGATGTGGCTGGAATTCTGGCTCAAATTGAAAAATTTTGCGCTTAAGCTGTTTATTCTGAAGAGTTTTTAATCTAAATAAAATGAGATGAGGTAATTTAATGAATGCTTTGTTGTTCGGTGCAGTTGCTTGTATGACGGCATTAATTGCCTCGGCATGGCTTATGACCTTTGCCCGCTGGTTTCCAATCGAAGGAATTGACGGGAAATTTCTGGTTGATTACAAAACCATGATTAGAGCGCATGTCGACTATGCTTTAATGGCATTGTTTAATCTGGCTTTTTATGGAGCAGGGATTGAATTACCGGTTATTGCCTGTTGGTGTGTAGCAATTGGGGGTTTTGCCAATCCTTCTATTTTTGTCATTGCCGCTTTTGATCCTGAGTTTTGGAATAAAGCCAAATGGAAAGTTTTTTCAATGGTAAGCTTTATTATTACCACCTTAGGTTTTGGCTGGGTTGGAATAACATACCTGCAACACGCTTTGTAATTGTTTTAGGCGCAAGCACTTGTAAAAGCTTTAATTCTCTATCCGACTTAATTATTGCCTCATATCGCTTTCATTATTTATTAAAACCATGAATAGATTACACGATAAAATCAGAGACATTCCAGACTTTCCAAAACCTGGAATTATATTTAAAGACATTAGCCCATTAGTCAAAGACCCTGCCGCATTACGGCTTGCTGTTTATCAATTGTTACATCCTTTTTTAGGCAAAGAAATTACAGCAGTGGCTGGAATGGAAGCCCGTGGCTTTATCTTTGGTTCATTAGCTGCTTGGGAATTAGGAGTAGGCTTTATCCCATTAAGAAAACCGGGAAAACTGCCTTACGATGTGCAAAGCATTTCTTATGATTTGGAATATGGCTCAGCGACATTAGAAGCCCATATTGATGCGTTTGATAAAAACGACAAAGTGTTATTAATTGATGATTTATTAGCTACCGGCGGAACCGCGAAAGCCAGTTGCGAATTGGTTGAATCTCTAGGTGCTACTGTCGCTGCTTGTGCATTTGTAGTAGAACTGGATTTTTTACAAGGCAGGGAAAAATTAAAAGGTTATGAAGTTCATTCTTTATTGCATTATTAACAGATAATAAAAACACTTAATAAGTCTGTTTGTTTTTAATCAATTAACAAATATTTTACTTTTTAATTTATTGCTATTGAAGATTTTTAAATTTGCGTTATTATAACTATCCCAAATAAATTTCAATAGTTTTATCTAAATTTGAATAAGCTTATTAATAATGTCATTGAGTATTGTCTCGGTGTAATTGATAAGCAAGCTAGATAGAAACTAGTATTACACTTAACTCACATAAATAGGGATTAGAAAATGACCTTAAATTTAGCAGATATTAGTATAGAAAATCTTTTAGAAGTTTCTTCTAAAGACTTACAGGATTTCCAAGCAAAATTAAGTGCTGCTATTGAACAACGCAAAGAACAGGATAAAATTGATTTGCATAATGAAATGCAGGCATTAGCTTCCAAACATGGTTTTTCATTAGATGAATTTTTAGTAAATCCACCTAAAAAAATCAAAGTCGCTAAATATAGAAATCCTGCGAATAATAAACAGGTTTGGCCAGGTCGCGGTAGAAAACCTAACTGGTTAATTGAGTTATTGTCTGCTGGCAGAAAATTAGAGGAATTTAAAGTTTAATAATTCTTCAGTCAGCCCCCAGAAAACATGCCGGTCCGGTTTTATCACAACAATCTAGCCATTGAATAAGTCGGCTAAATGCTAACTCAACATCTGAGTTACCAATCGCCTTGTCATCTTAGGTTTTCAGTATTGGTATTTTCCTGGAATCAGATAACAGCACTATTTTTGCGAAGGCTTGTTTTGGGCATTCAAAGTCCAGGCAAGCTGTAAAAAACTAGTGCTAAGCTTCTTTTGCCTGTGTTCGGGCCACTTCCTTCACGACTTCGTTATGACATTGCAAACCTGATTGTTTAAGGACAAAGGAATTCCGGTAGAATGTCAGAAATTATTTACCACGACTCAGTTAACGAAAAATTATGTCTTTTATTTCCACAAAATCCATTCCGGTTCGCGAACGTTTAATCATGGCTCTGGATGTGCCGAGCATCCCCGAAGCCCAGGCTTTGGTTGAAGAACTGGGCGATGCGGTGATTTTTTATAAAGTCGGCATGGAATTGTTCATGTCCGGCGATTATTTTGGCTTTATTGAATGGCTGAAACAGCGCGGTAAAAAAGTTTTTGTCGATTTGAAGTTTTTTGATGTGCCGGAAACTGTTGGCAGGGCGATTAAAGCCTTAAGTCAAAAAGGCGTGGACTTGGCGACCATTCACGGCAACGATGCGATTATGCAGGCGGCGGCAAAAAATAAAGGTGATTTGAAAGTATTGGCTGTTACTGCGTTGACCAGTTTGGACCGAGGTGATTTAGACGATTTGGGCTTTCAATGTGATGTGAAAGAGTTGGTATTATCGCGGGCAAAACGGGCGTTGCAAATCGGTTGTGATGGCATTGTCTCTTCCGGTTTGGAAGTAGGAATGCTCAGGGCGGAATTGGACCATCGCTTGTTAGTCATTACGCCCGGTATCCGTCCGGTGGAAAATCGGGTCGATGACGACCAGAAACGGGTAGTGAGTGTCGAGCAGGCCTTTGAAAACGGCGCGGATTATATTGTCGTAGGTCGTCCAATTCGGGATGCTGCCGACCGCAAAACGATGGCAGAAAAAGTCCAGCAGCAGATTCAAACGGTGTTTAATGGGCAATAAGGCGTTTGCAGGATTATCTCGCATGGATTTAACGGATTAGCTGATGGAATTTGATCTGGCCTTTAACGCTTCCTATCTGGTTGCCTTTGTAATGGGCTTGGTCAGCAGCCTGCATTGTATCGGTATGTGCGGTTCGATTATTGGTACTTTAACGCTAAGTTTGCCGGTTGAAATCAGGCAAAACAAAGCGGCTTTATTTTCTTTTGTCCTAAACTATAATATCGGGCGGATTATCAGTTATGCTCTGGCAGGGGCATTGATTGGCCTGTTGCACCTGTTGCTGAGTTTACCGTTTGCCCAAGGTCACGGCCATCGGGTCTTGCAATTACTATCCGCAACAGTGATGGCAAGTGCAGGATTATACATAGCCGGACTATTTCCCCGTTTTGCCTATATCGAAAAAATCGGCTCAAAATTCTGGAAAAAAATCGAGCCGTTTGGTCGCAAGCTGATGCCGATAAAAAACCGCCTGCACGCATTTTTGTTCGGTATGGTCTGGGGCTGGCTGCCGTGTGGTCTGGTGTATGCGGCTCTGGCATTGGCAGCAACTACCGGTGACAGCTTAAGAAGCGGTTTAACCATGTTCGCGTTTGGACTGGGGACTTTACCCGCCGTTATCGGTGTCGGTATAATGACCTCCATATTAACAAGGCTATCCCGAATCAAACATTTCAGGCTGTTGGTCGGTTTATTTATGATTACGCTGGCTTTATTTTCTGCAATGCCTTGGTTAAATCCCATGCGCTTACACCATCTACAATTATAAGAGGCACTTATGGATTATTTTAGTACTATTATTGGACAGTCTCCGGCTCTGGAATCTTTGATTCGCAGTGCGAGAATCGTTGCTTCCACCGATGTAACCGTTCTTATCAAAGGCGAGACTGGCACTGGCAAAGAAGTGCTTGCCAATGCGATTCAAAAAAGCAGCTCCCGCGCCAATAAAGCTTTTATTACCTTAAACTGCGCGACCTTACCGGAAAGCTTGGTTGAATCCGAATTATTCGGCCATAAAAAAGGCGCGTTTACCGGCGCGACCGCCAACAAGGAAGGCTTGTTTCAAGCGGCTGACGGCGGAACCTTATTTTTAGACGAAATCAACTCGTTACCGGTATCAATTCAAGGGAAACTGTTACGCTTTTTGGAAAGTGGCGAATGTTTATCAGTCGGCGATACCAAACCTTACACGGTCAATGTGCGGGTGATTGCTGCAACTAACTCAGATTTGCACGAGCAGATTAAGCGTGGCGAATTCCGCCAGGATTTGTATTATCGCCTGAATGTGGTGCCGGTTGAGTTGCCCACTTTGCAAGACAGAAGCGAAGACATTGACGCGCTGGTTAAATATTTCCTGAGCCATTTTGCCAAAGAACACAACATTGCAGCTCCTAGTTTTAGCAGACAAGCCATGAAAGTTTTGCGTGGCTATCAGTGGCCGGGCAATATTAGGGAATTGCGCAATCTGTGTGAACGGTTAAGCATTTTATTGGCCGGACGGGTAATTGAGCCGGAAAATCTGCCTTATGAATTTGTTGCCAGTGCTAACAGCAATAAAGTGGAAAAATCAAACTTCACCTTACCGGCCTTAGGTTTGCAGCTGGAAGATTTGGAAGCGGATTTGATTCATCAGGCGTTAACCAGAACCAACGGCAACCGCAGCAAATCGGCACGCTTGTTAGGCATTTCCAGAGATACCTTGTTATATCGGATTCAGAAATACGGTTTAGCCGCCAGTTAAAAACTTCACAGTGGCAAAAAATCGCAAAACCTCGCCAGTCTAAAGATTGGCGAGGTTTTTTTATGCCTGCACTATTTATCTTCATCAGTGTGGCTAAGTTTTCAACAGTTACCCCGGCTGCTGAGATAAATTATTTTCTTAACTATCGCTTATCCGACTTAGGCGTTAAGATATGGAAAACACTTTCTTGCTAAGCCACGTAAAAACATGACTCAAATAAAACTGCTCTATGTCGAAAATGTAATCACTCGAAAATCGCCGCAAACCCAACAGAAATTAACATTTTTCATGCAGGTAGAGAATCTTGGCTACGCGAAACAAATTGAGGTGATCTGGGCTGGTGAAGATGGCATCTGGCAAACTCTACCCGCGCAACATCACAGTATGTTGGGATATAACCGGGAATATTGGTCAGCAAGCATCACCTTTGCCTTAACAGAAAATCAATCGTTGCCCGGTAATATCAAATTCAGTTTGCGCTATCGCGTTGCAGGAAAAGAGTATTTTGATAATAACAACAAGCATAATTATTTTAGTGCGGCAGATTCAGGCATTAGGCTGGCGAATAATCAGAGCCTGCAAAATGTTAATTTTTCAAACTGTTTGGATGATAACCAACAATCAATTGCCATAGCGGCTGCGGTAGACCAGTCTTTTCATGCCGCCAGCGTTATTATTCACTGGACAATCGATAACTGGAAAACGGCTCGCCAAACCCTCTGTCAATTCAAACGCAATTATTGGGATATAACCTTATCAAGTAATGCCAGAAACCCTAACCAGTACAGTACACAACTTTGGACAGCAACGATTAGTCATCCTGAGTTAGCCAAATTACAATACGCCATCAGTTGCGAAAGCCAGACTCAGAAAACAGTCTGGGACAATAATCACGGCCATAATTATTCTTTTCCGCGAGAGCAACTCAAAGTTTTAATCTTAAATCTACATTGTTATCAGGAAGAAAATCAGGATGAGAAATTTACCCGAATCGCCAAAACCATTAATGAACTGGAAATTGATATTGTATGTTTGCAGGAAGCTGCTGAATATTGGCGTGACGGGCAAGGCGACTGGGAGTCTAATGCCGCAAAAATTATCAATGACCGTTTAAGCAGACCTTTTTATATTCATTATGACTGGTCGCATTTAGGTTTTGCCAAATACCGGGAAGGTGTGGCTATTTTAAGTCGCTATCCTTTATCCAAACATGAAGCCAGATATGTTTCCGATAGCCACGACAAATATAATATTCACTCCAGAAAAGTGGTAAAAGCCCGGGTTGAAGTGCCTTATCTTGGCTTTATTAATGTTTTTTCAGCCCATTTAAGCTGGATAGAAGATGGCTTTAGGGAACAGTTTCAACGCTTACGCGCCTGGGCTGATGATAGCAATAGCGGTGATATTAAGGCAACGCTGTTATGCGGTGATTTTAATATTACCGCAGGCACGGAAGGTTATGGACTGGTGATTAATTCCCATGAATATGAAGACCAGTTTTTGGCTGTTAATAAACAAGGGGTATTTGATAAAGTATTTCGGGTAAACGATGCGCACTGGCGGGACTTATTAGCCGATGATTATCGAATTGACTATATTTTTATGAATAAGAATAGTCAGTTAAAAGCGACTTCGGCAAAAGTTATTTTTACAGATCAGGATTATGGCCGAGTATCAGATCATTTTGGCTACTTAATAACATTTGAATCTGTTTAAACTCAGATGAGAGGTGAGGTATGGAACAAATAGCGGAACATTATGCCAAACCGGTACGGGGCGAGTTAGGTCCTTCATTTGCAAGAGAGAATGATTTTAGTGATAAATTTTATCTGCGATGGGGAAAAATAGAATTTGAACTGTTCTATGGTGAGCAGATTAATTTAAAAGTGATTTTAAAAGTCTATCGTAAACATAATATCTGTGAAACCTATATCGTTGATAAGTAGTTAAACAAAAGTTATACGGTATTTAGTTCCAAAATTTGAAAGTATATCCACCACCGTTTTTTTCAAATTTGCATAACTGACGTAACACGACAAAGGCAACCATTCATA
>CAIQWF010000188.1 GCA_903875455.1 uncultured Pseudomonadota bacterium | reverse complement strand
CATATTTGACTTGCCACATCAATCGCTTTGGTCGGTATGATTTGGATATGGAAAAACTTCCACCAGACTTGCTTTATGATCTGTGGACATAAGTGCCAAATCCTTATGGCCCAAAAATGAAGGAATCGTTGTCGTACCCCAATATGATTATAAACAGCTCCACTGATTGAGAATATGTCATCATAGCTATAGCTTGTGTTCAATCCTGTACGTTCATCATAAAGAAAATCATAGATACTTTGTCTTACCCCATCGCGGACAAATTGATTTTCGCGCCAGTTGGCAATTTTCAACTTTTCCGCTTTTAGTGTCCCAAGCAGACTAACCGCCACACTTTTAATCTGTGTAATCTCGTCTTTGTTTAAATTCGGTTTTTTCAGCAGGTCAAATACCGCTAAAGTTTCCTGGTCGGGTAAATTTTCCCTGATTACACGGCGTTCTTCTTCATCCAGGCTTTGCTCAAACTTAAACAACGCCTCAAAAGTTTTCTCAATGGAAATGCAGTCTTTTTCCTGATTATATTCAGAAACAATATTTTCGTAATGTTTCTGAAAATCCGTGCGCAGCGGATTTTGCGCTAACAATTTTTGTAATCTGTTCTCTATGGCCTGACGTAAGTTCTGTACTGTGGTTTTTTTATTTGGCAGTTTTTCAAATTCCTTCCTTAAGCGTTCAAAATTGATTTTGCTGATGTCATAAAGATGAGCCGGTTCTTTGAGGGTATTTTCGGCTTGGGTATCAATTGCAGCATCAACCAATTTCCATAACTCCCGCATAATCTGGCTAATATCGGCTTGCTCCCTGTCTTTTGCCAACGCTTTGTAAATGATATTGATTGCATCATATTCAGCCCGATAAGCATTAATTTGCGGGCGGATAGCGATACAAGCTTTAAACAGCTTAAAAACCTCTCTGGCCATGACTTCAAACTGTTTGCGGCTGTTGTCATTTTCATTGACGGCTTCTTTAGCCTTGTCAATGGCGGCATTTCTGGCAAAACCTTCTGCCGTGCTAATTTTATTCAATTCAAAACCATTGCCTTTAAGAAAAGTTTTGACCAATCCAATTGCATGTTCTAAATCCGCCAGTAATTCCTCATTGGGTTTAGCTGGTTCTGTTTCCTGCTTTTGTTTTTGATGCCCACTATCTTTTTGACTGCCAAAGGTTGCCAAAGCCTGGCGTAAATTTTTCAGAATGCCGCAATAATCAACAATTAAGCCGTTGTTTTTACCTTCGGCCACCCGATTTGCTCTGGCAATGGCCTGCATCAAGGTATGGGCTTTCAAAGGTTTGTCCAGATATAAGGTGGCTAAACTGGGAACATCAAAACCGGTCAACCACATGGCGCACACAACCGCCACCCGAAAAGGATGCTGGTCTTGTTTAAACGCGGTTTCTAAATCAATGCGTTTACCGTCTGCCTGGACAAATCCTTCTTTAATGCGTTTCCGATACGGTTGAATATCTAAATCCCATTGCCGGAATTTCTCGACTTCGCCCTGCTCTTCGCTAATCACAACTTCGATTGCCGTTTCACGCATCCAATCTACTTGTCGTTGTTTAAATATTTCTTCTTGTGCGTCTGCACTATGCAAAAGCTGTTTTTCCAGTTCGGTAATTTTGTTGTTCCAATAGACTTTTATCAGTTGCTGCATTCGGACACAGGTTATTTTATCCAAACAAACGAACATCGCTTTGCCGCTTTCCCAAGCCGTGCTGTAATGTTCCACAAAATCATCGGCAATCTGTTCTAAACGTTTGCTGGCGGTGATAATGTGATAATCACGTTTCAGCTCCCGTTCTAAACGTTGTTCAAGATTCACATCCTCAATTTCAAACTCTTCCAGTTTTTCAGCGATTTTTTCATTAAGCGATTTCGGATCGGCAACCGAATATTCATCCCCGTTTTCATCTTTAAACTTCAGCTTTTCACCGCGTGCGTCGTAATACAACGGCACAGTTGCGCCGTCTTCAACCGCCCGTTGAAAATCATAGGTGGAGACGTAATCACCAAACACGCGGCGGGTAATTTCATCATCCTTAAAAAGTGGCGTACCGGTAAAACCGATAAAACTGGCATTCGGTAAGGCATTGCGTAAATTCAGCGACAAAACCCCGTATTGAGTTCGGTGGGCTTCATCGGTAATCACAATAATATCGTCGCGTTTAGAATAGGGATTATCCGCATTGACAGCCTGATTAAATTTTTGAATCAGGCTAAAAATGCAAGACTTTTGCTCAGTTAATAAAGCTTTTAAATGCTCGCCGCTACTGGCGCGGCACGGGTCTTTGTCGTTGTCTGCCAACCCGCAACCGGCAAAGGTCTTGTAGATTTGCGTGTCTAAATCATCGCGGTCGGTAAGAATCAAAAAGGTATAGTTTCCGCCCAGCTTGCGCTGGATTTTACGCACGAAAAACGCGATGGAATAAGATTTTCCTGAACCTTGGGTATGCCAAAACACGCCGAGTTTGCCTTGGCTTTGTTTTCGATTGTTTACGGCGGTTAAAGCTTGATTCACACCTAAAAACTGATGATTACGGGCGACAATCTTGACTGTTTTTCCACTGGAATCATCGAACAGGATGTAATTTTCAAACAGGTCTAAAAAGTTGCGGCGATTACAAACCCCTTTCAGCAAAGTTTCCATATCCACCACGCCGGGTTCATCTTCAGCCAGTCTTTTCCAATCGCTGAAATGTTCATATTTGGCACTGACTGAGCCGATTTTTGCTTCTACGCCATTAGCTAAAATCACAACGGCGTTATGGTGGAATAAATGCGGGATGGTGTCTTTATAGTCGCTAAAGTTTTGTGAATAGGCGGCTTTGACGTCTTTATAGAGGTTCTTCAGTTCCATGAAAATCAAGGGAATGCCGTTCACAAAGCCGACTATATCGGCACGGCGGCGGTAAATATCGCCTTTTATCCAAAATTCACGCACCACTAAAAAATGGTTGTTGGCGTGGTTGTCAAAGTCGAAGAGCTTCAGACGTTTTTTAACAGACTGATTATTGGCATCACGGAATGACACTTCCACACCTTTTTTAAACAGGTCGTATTTTTCGCGGTTGATGGCTAATAACGATTGTGACGCGCTGACTTCAACAATTTGCCGCAGGGCGTCTTTATAAGCAAATTCAGGCAAGCCGGGATTGAGTTCTATTAGTTTGAGTCCCAAATAACGTTTTAAGATGACTTCCGTTTCGTTTTCCCGTCCTAATGTGCCTTCTTTGCCGAGTTTTTCATCAAAAGCGTAAATGCACTCATCCCAGTTCAGTTGCTGAATAAGATAATCGGCGGTGGTTTGTTGTACTAAAGTATCTTCGTTCAGTGACATCAACGCTCCTTTATTTCGTGTCAAAGACATTCAATATTTCGGTTATTCATATCCCATCTTCAGTTCTTGAGCCTGTAACGCCAGCTCGTCCAATGCCTTTATGCGGTTAGTGTCAATGTGCTGTTTGTAGTCCATGACATCTCTTGCCAAGACGCGGTGATAACTGCCGTTTTTTCTAAATGGGATTTTTCCTTGTTCTAACAGGCTTACAAGACAGGAAAGGCTGACGTTTAAGATTTCGGCAGCTTGTTGAGTGGTTAATTCTGCTTGGTCTAATTCGTCTAAAAACTGTAACGCGCGTTTAGGGTTGCCGCGTAGTTGTGTCGCCATGAAACGCTGTTTTGCTTTTTCAAAAAGGTTCAAGAATTGTCCTTGGCTTTATTCAGCAACTCCAAGCCCCGTTCAGCTTTACCTTGTCCGCGTTTAGCACGGATTTCAAACAGTTTTTTTAAATCAAAGAAAGTTAATAAATTCATTTCGTTTCCAAAGGGTTAAACAGTTCTAAACCGTTAATCCAGGCAAAATCATCGGTATTTCGGGTGGCTAAACATAAATTTTTCTCAAGACAAGTTGCCGCAATCAGCGCATCGCCTAATGACATTTTGTGCTGTTGTTTTAGCGAAATGGCTAATTCATAGCTGCTATGCGACAAATAAACAATTTCCAGATTTTCCAATACGTTGATTAATGCCTGTTTTTCAACATCCTGTAAACGGTGATAGCCTAAGACTTCTACCCGGCTGATAATGGAATATTTGGGCAATGTTTCCAGCAGCCATTCCCGCAAGGGTTGAAATTGAGGCTGCACTGAATAAATAATCAAATTGCTGTCTATAAGCATCAATCATCCCTGCCAAATAACGGTTTGTCTTGGCGTTGTTCGCGTTGCCATTGTACGCCGTCAATGCCTGCAAACATATTGAGCGCGACGGCTTGATTCAGGGCGTTTTTGAGTTGTTGTTTTCGTTGGGCTGTTTTTCTAAAAGCAGTCTTTTTTTGTTTTTGTTCGATAAACAGGATGAAGTCGAAAACTTCGGCTTTTAATTCGGGCGATAGTTTAACGGTATGCTGTTGTATCATGTCGTCTAATTGCATGTTGTTCTCCGTTTCTTTTTTAATCATTTAAACCGCTATTTCACCGTTCATTAGGCGGGGTAATAATAAATCTCTGGCTTCAGCAAGTTTAAAATTCATTATTGATAATTTATCAACCTGCTCAAAAGTTGCCTTTACTTCGTTTGTAAAATCTGAAATTAAAGCATTTGTTGGTTTTAAAAAAGGAATTTGTTTAAATGTATCAACTACAATTGCATCAAAAACAGAACCGCTTGCTCTTGCTTTGAATTGTTCAATTGATGCTTTGAGAGAACAATATAAAAATTGTTGGCTGATATTTTTTTTTCCAACTAGCGCATAGCAAGATTGATTCATTGCCATAGGACGTTGAGCAAAACTAAGTTTTCCGACTGTGCCACGCGCCGTAATGAATAATGTATATTTTGGATAAAGACGGCTATTACATTTAGAAAGTCCAAGCTCTGTAATTGTTTTTTCTGTGTTGTTAGTAAAAGCACAGTCAGTTACATCTTTAGGCGTGAAAAAAGGAATATCGCCATCCCAATAATCTGGGATTCCAGTTTTAGGTGTTCCGCCACTCAAAATATCCATTACTTCGTTAGCTGTTGTTTTTTCCCACCCCTCCGGCACACCATCAACCACTTTCACATGCTCATGCCCTGGAAAACGCAAAAATACAAACCATTCCCGATATAAAAGCCGCGCCGATTCTTCTAAAAGCTGAATCCGGCGGCGGTTGTTTTTTATTAGCTCATCATAAGATGACAAAATTCTAACAATTTTATCTTGAATAAAAATATCAGGTAATTTTAATTTCATTCCTTTTAAAACTGTTAAATTGATATTTGGTTGAGCAGCTTGCCCGCCAAAATTTTGACAAATTGTAAATGTACTTGGATTTTTAAAATGATAATAAACAAATCTTGGTAAAGCTTTTTCTGGATTAACTCGAATTATTCCAACAGCTTGATTCAATACTTCGGACAGTTTTAACAAGACACAGCCCCGAAGTTACAAAGTGCCTCATAAGATGAAGACGATTTAATCAAACTCAGATCCAAGGCAAAGTTGCAAAAAATGCGTTCAATCAATAACGCATTGAAAAATTT
>CAIQWF010000187.1 GCA_903875455.1 uncultured Pseudomonadota bacterium | reverse complement strand
GTATGCTTGGTGACCATAACGAGAGTGAACCACCCGATCCCATCCCGAACTCGGAAGTGAAACCTCTTAGTGCCGATGATAGTGTGGCAGTTTGCCATGTGAAAGTAGGGAATTGCCAAGCTCTTAAAACCAAAACCCGTTTTGATTTTGTCAAAGCGGGTTTTTTTATGCCTGAAATAAATTTGATGTGCATAAAAGATGCGTATAAAATTTGTCTTTTTTATCTATTGGAGTTCTCAATGAATATTGCTTTTAACACTCAAGCTTTAAAAAAGCCAACTAATGTGAGCATTAACAGTGAGTTATTAGTAAAAGCCAAACAACTCAAAATCAATTTATCCGCGACTTTGGAAGCGGCTTTGATTGAAGTTGTCCATGCTAAACAACGTGAATTGTGGAAACAGGAAAACGCCGCCGCCATCAAAGCGTACAACGAAATGGTAGAAAATCACGGCGTGTTTAGCGATGATTTACGGAGTTTTTAATGGCGCAGTTTCGAGTTTATGAAAATAACAATCGTACTACCAAGCAGCGAATGCCGTATTTGTTGGATATTCAGTCTGATTTGCTGGATGATTTGCAGACAACGGTGGTGATTCCGCTTTGTTCTAAGTCAATCATAGCTAGGGTTGTCATGGCGAAGTTGTGTCCAATACTTGAAATCAATGGTGAAAAATTTGTCGCATTAGCTTCGCAATTAGCGGGTGTTGAGCGAAAGGCTCTGGGAAAAGAGATAGGGGATTTTTCTCATTATCGGACAGAAATTATTGCGGCGGTGGATTTTTTGATTTCTGGGATTTAAAGTGACGTTGTGCCAAGTTTTTAAACACAAGCCCGATTGCAGAAATGTAATCGGTTTTTTATGCCTGAAATAAAATAGCCTAAACAGCGTATCTTCTCATTTTTAACCGGCAGTTTTAAGCATAGAATATAGTCATGAATGAAACCAAACCTGCTTTACCAACTATAGCCGAAGAAGACCGCACACCTTTTGTGGATGCGTTGTTGGAACTATTGGCTTGGCAGATGAAGCGGATTGAAGCGCTGGAACAGGAAGTCCTCAAACTCAAAGGTGAAACCACCAAACCTAAAATTAAGCCCAGCAAAATGGATGATGACGATAACAATTCGTCAACACCTAAAAAGTCAGAACGTACTTCAAAAGCAGATTCCAACAAGACTGCACAGATCAAGATTGATGAAACCATCACAATTCAACCTGAAAATATCCCCACAGACAGCCGCTTCAAAGGTTTCGGCGCATTATCACCGAAGGTGCATTGATAGGTGGGTTGCTGGCGCAAGGGATTCCTGCGGATTTTGGCATTGTCAGTGATGATGCCGGTCAATTCAATGTGTTTGATCACGCGCTGTGCTGGATTCATGCGGAACGGTCAATTAATCGGCTATTGCCGGTGAATGATTTACAAAAACAGGCTGTTGACCAAGCGCGAGACCAGGTTTGGACACAAATCGTGACCTCAAAGCGTACAAATTACAGCCGCAGCCTGAGCGTGCTGAGGCGATTCGCTTGCAATTTACCAAGTTGATTGAAACTAAAACCGAGTATGCCACGCTGAATCAAGTTTTGAAGCAATTCGGTAAAAACAGCCACGAGTTGTTGCGGGTTTTGGATAAACCGTATCTACCGCTGCACAATAATTTGAGCGAACGGGATATTCGCGACTACGTCAAAAAACGAAAAATCAGCAGCAGTACGCGCAGCGAAGCCGGAAGGCGTTGTCGTGATACCTTTGCCAGCTTAAAGAAAACCTGTCGAAAGCTGGGCGTTTCCTTTTGGGCTTATTTGAAAGCACGTTTATTCGGCGATGGAAGTATTTCACCTCTGACAAAACTCATTCAATTAGCCGCTGCCGGTGGTTAATGAGAAGTTACTAATTTTACTAACAAGTCTTTGTTTTTTAAACATTGCACCAGCCGAGGCGAAAAAAACCGCCAGCAAAACTTTAGTGGGCACTATTTCTGATTTTCAATGCGGCGATAATTGCTATCTGACCATTGTTGATAACAAAGGCT
>CAIQWF010000186.1 GCA_903875455.1 uncultured Pseudomonadota bacterium | reverse complement strand
TTTTTAGGTCGTAAATCGGATGGTGTTCCCGGTCCTAAAGCTATCTGGGAGGGATTGGAGAAAATTCGCCATTATGCGGTTGGGATTGAAGTCGGGAGGGCGGTTTATGCGCCTTGATGTGAGATGTGGGTAATCGTGTGGTATGTAAAGTCAGTTTAAAAACAACGTATCGGCAGAGTTTTTAATACTCTTTTAAGTTGATCGCACTGCTAAATTTTAACAACCAAAGATGCTTCATGGAATTTAAAACAACGGTTTTTGAGGGTTTATTCGATGTGATTCAGGCTAATCCTGAGCTGCCTGATAGTTTGCTGCATTTGCCGATTGAGTTTTTGCAGCGCGGCCAATATCAGCCCAGACAGGAATTCAAGCCTGAAACTTTGCAGGAATTGGCGGACTCAATCAAAGCGCAAGGGATTATTCAGCCCATCATCGTTCGTAAACTGGCAACTGAAAAGTTTGAAATCATTGCCGGAGAGCGACGCTGGAGGGCCGCGCAATTAGCGGGGTTAGATCAAATTCCGGTAGTTGTAAAACAACTGGATGAAAAATCGGCAATGGCCATTGCGCTGATTGAAAACATTCAGCGCGAAGATTTGAATCCGCTGGAAGAAGCCGAAGCGTTAAAAAAATTGCTGGATGCTTTTGCAATGACGCATCAACAATTGGCAGATACCATCGGTAAATCCAGAGCCGCCGTGACCAATTTTTTAAGGCTGCTGGAATTACCCCCGGAAGTCAAAAGCCTAATTTGTAAAGGTCAGTTAAGTATGGGACATGCACGCGCTTTGCTGACTTTGAACAAGACCTTGCAACTGCAATTGGCGCATAAAATTGTGCAACAGGGTTTGACAGTCAGGGCGGCTGAATTGTTAGCCAATCAGGAACAATTAAGTAAAAAAACACTACTGAACAAAATTATCGACCGCGATACGCTACATTTGCAACAGCAATTAAGCGAACGGTTAAATGCGAAGGTTGAAATCAAGCATAAAAAAAACGGCTCCGGGCAGTTACTGATTTCTTATACGAGTTTGGATGAGTTGGATGGCATTTTGCAACAGTTTAATTAATTGATATTGCTAAAATATCAACTTTTTAAAAGTATTCATCACTGATACATTTTAATCATTCTTGATTTAATAAGAGTCGGTCGCTATAATCCACAGGCTTTTGCAATGAGAAAAGAAATGACGGCAGAGAAAAAGCTTTCTACTGTCAGTAAAATTTTGGCTCTACAAATTCTGGTGATTTTCGTAATCACAACAGGATTCTATATTGCAGTCGGGTGGCCTAAAGCATTATCGCCGCTGCTAGGTGGATTTGCAGCGTTTATTCCTAATGTCTATCTGGCGATAAGAATGGCAAAAACGGCAGGGCAACCCGCGCAAAAAATAGTTCGTTCCTTCTATGCTGGTGAATCAGGAAAATTAGTTTTAACAGGAATGCTTTTTTACCTGATTTTTCAAATTCCGGGCGTAGAGTTATTAGCGTTGTTGACAG
>CAIQWF010000185.1 GCA_903875455.1 uncultured Pseudomonadota bacterium | reverse complement strand
TTTAGGTCGTAAATCGGATGGTGTTCCCGGTCCTAAAGCTATCTGGGAGGGATTGGAGAAAATTCGCCATTATGCGGTTGGGATTGAAGTCGGGAGGGCGGTTTATGCGCCTTGATGTGAGATGTGGGTAATCGTGTGCCTTAATATCCAGGCGGTTAAATTTATCATCAAAAACATTTTTATTGCTTTCTGACTCCAATATTTCGGTAATTTTTATATCCTCAAACAACAATTCGCTTAAAAAACCTTCCAAAACTTCAAAGTTAGCTTTTCTGCGCAATATTTTTTTAATCGCCCAGTCAAAACTGATCAGTTTTCTTGGTTTAGTTGCCATATTTCTCTCCTTTTTAAACTCCGGTAACAGTAAACGCCGCCCAAAAAAACGGGTCTTTTAAGGTTTTATCATTGATGAATTTTCACTGTGTTTTTTTGCAAAACCTTGCGTTGAATCGCCTTTTAAAAGCAGGCTATAAACGGGAATGTAAAAAAATCTGCGTAATAGTTTTTACCTGGGTTTGCATCAGCGCACAACGCTGTTTAAGCTCAACAAGCCGCTCCGGCGTTAGTTTTTCCTGCGACAAAATCAATTCAATTTCAATATGATTATCCAGATAATGCAGGTTAAAGCTTTCAATCTGGTGATTTAATTCCGCCAAATACTGCTGCAAAAAGCCTTCAATTTCCAAACGCGATAACGGATTGGTTTTGTGTTTATATTCATCATCTTCAGGATCAATATGCACCAGCACATCCACCACATCATCAAAGCGGGCAATCAGATTATCCCGCACCGCATCGCCTATCACATGGCCTTCGGAAACGCTGATCCGGGAATTGACGATAATATGCGCATCAATATAAGCATCTTCGCCCATTTGCCGGGTGCGCAATAAATGAATCCCGCACACGCCGGCAGTGTTGAGAATTTCAGTACGAATTTCCGCAATAAACTCAGGCGGCAACGAGGTGTCAACCAGCTCGCGAATGCACTCCAGAAACAGTTTCAAACCCATTTGCGCAATCATCACGCCGACAATAATCGCCGCAATCACATCGGCAAGCGGATAACCCAGCAATACCGCGCCGATAGCCAATAACACCACGAGCGAGGACAAAGAATCGCTGCGATGATGCCAGGCATTGGCCAGCAATAATTTGGAGCGGGTCTGGTCGGCAATCCGTTTGGTATATTGATACGACCATTCATTGCCTAAAATCGAAATAGCAGCAATGCCCATGGTTTTCACATCGGGGATTTTCAGCGTTTCAGGACGCAACAAATGGCCGATTCCATCCCAGCCGATATACCCGGCCACCACAATCAAACTTAATGCCAAAACCGTAGTGACCATGGTTTCAAAACGCCGATGTCCATATGGATGCTCATGGTCAGCCTCTTTTGCCCCCAGTTTGATAGCCACCAACACTAGCGCATCACTGGCTAAATCAGCCAAAGAATGAATGCCGTCAGCAACCAGTGCCGCAGAGTTCCACAAAACACCAAAACCGATTTTTAGCAGGGTCAAAAAAACATTAATCACCCCGCCAACATAAGTGACACGGGATTTTAACTTTGCAATGTCGTCCGTCATCTCATTTGCAGCCATAATTTATTTATCATTCAAGCCAGGAAAACGGTTTATTGTAACTGACAAAAATCCTGATAAATCAGTTTTTCAGTTTGGAAAAAGTGTAAAATGTCCCCATAATCATTTTGCAGTCCGCATTTTCTGTCATCAAAACATCGTTAGTTTTTAGCGATTCTTTAAAGAACACCATGAATTTAAAATCCACCTGTTCGGCATT
>CAIQWF010000184.1 GCA_903875455.1 uncultured Pseudomonadota bacterium | reverse complement strand
TGTTTTCTGGCGTTTAACCAGAAGTCCGAGCCGAGCTAAATTTTTGTCATGTACAGAGATCTAAAACACTAAAGTCTCTAAATAATCCCCATTTCCGCTAATTTTGTCATCACCAGATTAACTGCGTCAGTGATGGAATATTCAGCGGTATCTATTCGCAATTCAGGATTTTCCGGCACTTCATAAGGATCATCAATTCCGGTAAAGCCTTTGATTTTTCCGGCACGCGCCTGGGCATACAAACCTTTGCGGTCGCGTGACTCACACACCTCTATCGAAGTGGCAACGTGAATCTCAATAAACGTACCGTGCTCTTCCACCATATTGCGTACTTTTCGCCGGGTGTGCGCGTAAGGTGCGATTGGAGCACAAACCGCCACTCCGCCGTTTTTGCTGATTTCACTGGCAACATAACCGATGCGCAGAATATTCAAATCCCGATGTTCTTTGGAAAAAGTTAATTCGCTGGAGAGGATTTTCCGCACCAGATCCCCGTCCAGCAAGGTGACTTTGCGCCCGCCCAACTCCAAAAGCTTGACCATTACCCCGTTGGCTAAAGTCGATTTTCCTGAACCGGAAAAGCCAGTGAAAAACAGTGTCACGCCCTGCTTGCTGCGTGGCGGCAAAACCGTATGCAATTCCGCCACGATTTCAGGATAGGCAAACCAGTCAGGAACCGGCAAACCTTTTTGCAGCAACCCGCGCAACTCGGCTCCTGAAATATACAGTCCCTGTTCGCCGGGCAATAACTGGCTTTCTTCGCAAAACTCGCCGCGTTCCGGTGCATAAAGCAGAAAAGGTGCCGGTAAAATTTTGATGTTTAATTCATCCTGATGTGCCAAGGCCAGTTCCTGCGCGGCTTTCACATCATAAAAATGTTTGTCGCGGTTATCGCGTCCGGGCCCGGCGTGATCGCGTCCGACCACAAAATGACTAAAGCCGTAATTTTGGCGGATAATCGCCTGCCACAATGCTTCTCTGGGACCTGCCATCCGCATCGCCAATGGAATTAAACTCAGCATGGCACAGCCTTTGGGATAATGCGCCAGAATTTTTTGATAACAGCGCACCCGGCTGTAGTGGTCGATATCGCCTGGTTTGGTGATGCCGACCGCAGTATGAATCACAAACTTTGCCTTGTGCTCTGCCATCAGGCGTTTGGTCATGATGACATGGGCCCGATGCAAAGGATTGCGGGTTTGAAAGGCAATCACATTTGTCCAGTGCTGTGATGCAAAATCTGCTCTCAATTGCGCTGGTGAATGGCGATACTCGCTAAAATCATAATAAAAAGGCGGGGTAACACCGGTTAATGTCCCGCCCAGATAGTAATCGCCGGTTTCATGCAGCAGATAATGCACGCCCGGATGATTAGGGTCGGTGCTGCCAAAAACAGCCTGCGCTTCGGCAACTTTGTCAGCTTTCCAGCAATCTGTTACTTGCATGTTTGCAATTACCACGCCTTCACCATCTCTTAGGGTGATGCTTTCGCCCAATCTGAGCGATTGTGCAAAGGCGGCGCTGACATCCAGATTAATCGGCATCGGCCATAATCTGCCATCGGCCAGACGCATGGAGGCTAAAACATTTTCATAATCAGGTTGGCTTAAAAAACCGGTTAGCGGTGAAAAGGCGCCGTTTAGCAGCAGCTCAATATCGCATAATTGTCTGCGGTTTAAACTCCAGGAAGGATAATGCTGAGCCTTGTTTTTTTCAACAATGACGTTAGCTTCATCAGCATAAAGATTAAGTAATTGTCCGCCGTGTGCAGGGATGGATTGAGTCATTATGGCAGTGCATCTCAGATTTAAAAATTAATCATCAGATTATATAACAGCGGTTTTTTCAGTCGTGAAAATAATCGTTATCTAATTTCAAGATACAGGTATCTTTTATCATCAGATTTGCCTTGATTTTTTTCGGTTATACTGGCGGCTGTTAAATCGTTTTTAAATTTTTAGGTTACTAGATAATGGATATAGGACACATCGCTTCGTTTATAAATCCGGGCTATAGCGCATCCGGGTTGCTGGTGGGAGTTTTGGTTGGGCTTACTGGGGTCGGCGGCGGCTCTTTGATGACGCCGTTACTGGTTTTTTTGTTTGGTTTCGCGCCCAAAACCGCAATCGGCACGGATTTACTTTTTGCCGCGATTACCAAAAGTGGCGGCACCATTATGCACCACAAAAAACACAATTCCGTTGAATGGAAAATCGTCGGCTTGTTGGCGTTAGGCAGTATTCCTTCGGCAATGCTGGTGATTTATCTGTTGGGGCATGTGTTTGCCAAAAGTGAAGCTGTAACTAAAATCATGACCACCACTTTAGGTGTGACCTTAATATTAACGGCGGTTTCAATCATTCTGAGGAATATTTTATCCAAACGCCCGCATGAGGTGGCAGTGCAACGTAAAACCCATCACGAGCGTTTTGGCCGTTGGCAAGGTTTAATCACGGTGATTGCCGGCATGATTTTAGGTACGCTGGTGACTTTAACCTCGGTAGGTGCAGGTGCGTTAGGGGTGATTATTTTACTGTTTCTTTACCCGCGTCTGGCCACAGTGCGGATTGTCGGCACTGACATTGCCCACGCCATTCCGTTAACGGCAGTCGGCGGTTTTGGGCATTGGTGGATGGGCAATGTAGATTTTGTGTTACTGGTCAGTTTATTAATCGGGTCATTGCCCGGCATTTCGATTGGCAGCTATTTCAGTGCCAAAATCCCGGAAAAAGTTTTAAGACCTTTGCTGGCGACAATTTTGCTGCTGGTGGGCACCAAATTTGTGTTGTGATGGTTCGACAGGCTCACCATGAAGGGATTTAGGGAGGTTATTGTTGACCGTATCCTTAGCAATATCAATGTGTAGGTGCAGATTGGTCTGTGCCTACAATGCCTTGTTTAAAGCCTCCAGCAGCAAGTCAAACCTGAAACTGTCCATCCATTCATTAATCACCCGCGCCTGATCCGGGTAATCCGGCAAGTTTTCGGTAATCTGGCGGATTGCATCCACATCCAGCTGTTCGGCCGCCGCTTTCAGTTGCTCTTGCAAGGGCGCTGGCAATACACTCAGGTCAACAATTGTCTCCTCTGCTTCCTCGCTGGCTGATTCAACTGCTTCATAACAGTATTCCAGATTCAGCAGCTGCCCCATCACCCGCAGCAACTGCTGCTCATCCAAGGGTTTGGCAAGCATCTCATCACAGCCTGCCGTCAAAATATCGCTGCGCTGTTCCTTAAAGGCACTGGCAGTCAATGCCGCTATTTTCACATTTCGGCCACCAGCCAGAGCCCGAATTTGCTGGGTCGCCTGATAACCATCCAAAACCGGCATCCGCATATCCATCCAGATAAACTGCGGTTGCCAGTCATGGAATGCCGCTACCGCCTTCTGGCCATTGTTGGCGGTCTGCACTTTAAAACCGGCCTTTTCCATAATCCGGCACAGCAGCAACCGGCTATCAGGATCATCTTCAGCGATTAACACCCGCACTTCAGGATGATTGGCGGCAAGTCCGATAATCTGTCGCGATGGCGGCAGCACAGCGGGGGCGGCGGCTTCCGGCAATGCCAGCTGGAAACTGAACGTGCTGCCTGCGCCAGGTTGACTACAAACGCTAATTTCACCGCCCATCATCCGCACAAACTCACGGCTGATAATCAAGCCCAAGCCGCTGCCTTCGTTTTTGCTAATTCCCAGGTCGGTTTGGTAAAAAGCGTGAAACAAACGCTGCTGCTCCTCGGCGCTAATCCCTACCCCGGTATCTTTGACGGCAAAACCAATCATGTTGTTAAGCCCTGCAGTTACCTGTAACAGCACCTGACCGCGATCGGTAAATTTGACCGCATTGTTGAGCAGATTAATCAGCACCTGCCGCAACCGGTTGGCATCCCCTTCCACATAGTGTGGCAGTTTTCCATTGAACTCCATCTGGAAATCCAGGTTTTTGGCGCTTGCCCGTCCGTCAACCATTTCGGCAACCGTGTTCAAGGCTTCAATCAAATCAAAAGATTGCTTGTGTAAATCAGCACGTCCGGCCTCAATCCGCGAAATTTCCAGAATGTCATTAATCAGACCTAGCAGATGCCGGCCCGCCCGATTAATGGTGCTAACTTCGGTTTTATGTTGCTCGTTTAAGTCTGTGGCATGTTCCAAAAGCTGCGAAAACCCCAGAATCGCATTTAACGGGGTGCGCAGCTCGTGGCTCATATTCGACAGGAAAATGCTTTTGGCCCGATTTGCCGCTTCTGCGGCATTTTTCAGCTCCAGCAATTCCTGCTGATGTTTTTCTAATAATTCAATAGTCTGCTCCAGCTCCTGTTGATGACGAAACATCCGCTGATACAGTTTCACCCGGTTCAGCAACAAATTATCGTCTATCGGTTTGGTGAGGTAGTCTACGCCGCCGACCTCGTAGCCGCGTTTGATGAATTCTTCCGATTTAAATACCGCCGTTACAAACACCACCGGAATATGGCGGGTGCGTTCGGTCATTTGCAGATGCCGTGCGGTTTCAAAACCGTCCATAACCGGCATTTGCACATCCAGCAGAATTAAATGTACTTCGCGCTCGATGGTTTTGATTAACGCAGCCTCGCCGGAATCCGCTTCAATAATTTCGCAATTGTGCAAATTGTGCAGCAAGGCTCGCAGGGTAAAACGGTTATTGGCATTGTCATCCACAACCAGAATCACAAATTTGTCAGGCACGACCGCCTCCTGCCTGCAATTTATAAACGTGTCTGCTGTTGTTGTATGGCACAAAACCTGCGGCACGGGCGACACTTTGCAAGCTGTCCTGCGGTCCTAACATCAGAAAACCGTCAATATGCAGGGATTTGGCAAAACACTGCAACACTTTTTCCTGGGCCTGGGCGTCAAAATAAATCAGCACGTTTCGGCAAATAATCAGTTCAAATTCATTGAATACCCCGTCTTGGGTCAAGGAGTGACAATGAAAAAAAATCCGCTCGCTCTGGCCGGTCATTTTAAAAAACTGCGGATAGGATTTGATATAGGCATCAAATCCAGCTGTTCCGCCGCTGTTCAAATAGTTGCTGCGGTTCTTCTGCATATTTTGAGCAGGGAATAATTGCATTTTCGCCAGTTCCAAGGAATAAGGATTAATATCGGTGGCAAAAATCCGGCTTTTTTGCAGCAATCCCAGCTCGCTTAGCAAAATCGCGAGTGAATAGGCTTCTTCACCGGTGGCACATCCTGCCGACCAGATTTTAAGCAGCGGAAAACTGGCCAGATAAGGCAGAATCTCTTCACGCAACAGCTGAAACTGTTCCGGGTGGCGGAAAAACTCGGTTACAGTGACTGACATTTCCGCCAGAAACCGTTGAAAAAACTTGGGGTTGCTAAACACCAGGCGCTGAAAATCGCAAAAACTGCCGACGGAAAAACTAATCATCATGTCCTTGATTCGCCGCTCCAGACTTTCATGCTGACAGCCCAATAAATCATAACCATAATCTGCCTTGATGGCGGTCAAAAACAGTTTTTGCAGGCTGCCGCTCGGCGGGGCGTTTTTACCGCTGACCGCAGCGGCAACAATGCTGGCAATCGCCGCACAGCTAAAAACGTGGTCAAATTGTCCGGCTTGCCGTGCCGCATTCGGTAAAACCTGGGCCGCCTGACATTCGGCTCCGTTTTCCAGAATCACACAGGCAGCGGCGGCTTTCAACGTCGCACAGCCTTGTACCCCGTCCTGACCAAAACCGCATAACAATACGGCGATAGCCTGATTGCCGTATTCGCCTGCTACGGATTCAAACAACACATCAATTGAAGGGCGGGCAAACTGAATTTTGCGGTCGCGGGTCAAATACACCAGTCCGTGCGCAACCCGCAGATGATGACCTGGCGGGGCAATGTAAATGGTGCCGGTTTTCACCGCCTGTAAATCCTGCGGCATCACAACCTGATAATTGGTGACGACTTTTAACAGTTTATCCAGCAAATTGGCCTGGTCTTCACGCACGTGCTGGGCAATGAAAACAGTGACATCCGCCTCCGGCAAACAGCTGATAATATGCAGAATTTTATCCAGACTTTGCGCGGAGCCCGCTAACACCAAGGCTTTGCAGGTCGGAAATGTTGACAGCAGCGGTTGGCTGAATACTTTCTGAAACGGCAGATTTAAACGCGCCAGGGCACGGGCCAGCAAATCCCGATACACCAGAATCTTCACCGGCAAACCGGCATTCAAACGGTTGGCAATGGCTTCGATAATTTCAGCAGGCAGCAGTTCGGCATCGTAAAAATCCAGCTCCAGCTCCAGCGGCGAGCCTGGAAGCGATAACACTGCCAGCAACTGTTTCAGATCAGAGCTTTGTTGTAACTGTCCCAGCACCGCAACTTTGCGCAGCTTGTCAGTTTCCTGAATACTGATACTCATGGGTTAGTTTTTTGCTCCACGTTTATTGGCGCACCAGACTGCTGCCATATTCACCAGCATATCAAAATCGGCAGGCTTGGCTAAATAGTCATCGGCACCGGCGGCCAAGGCCTGTTCCCGATCAGCAGGCAGGGATTTTGCCGTCAGCACCACCACCGGTGTCGCTGCCATCGCCGGATTACGCCGTAAAGCGCTAATAGTCTGATAGCCATCCATCCCTGGCATCATAATATCCATAAAGACCAAATCCACAGTCTGTTTTTGTAAAAACTCCAGAGCGCTTTTGCCGCTTAATACTCCGCTGACTTTTGCCCCCTGTTTTTCCAGGGCGGCGGTAATCACAAACAGATTTCGGGCATCGTCATCAACCACCAGAATATGGCGTCCAGCGAGATGATGACTATCGTTACTCTGCTCTTTTATACTGGCAGTTGCAGGATTTTCCAGATTCTGCGAAGCGGCGGTTAAAAAACGCTCAATATTTTTCAGCAGCCGCTGTTCGGATTGGGCCGCCTTGATGATAATGCTGTCGGAATATTGATGCAGACGCGCTTCTTCTTCATCTGACAATGATTGCAGGCCGACAAAAACCATATTCAGGTTCGGATTGATTTGGCGCAGTTTTTTTGCCACCTTCAAGGCCTGGCTGGTCGCTGCAATCCCCAAATCGATAATTGCCAGACAACAGGCGTGCCCCGACAATAAAACCTCCATATCCGTGTCAACAGTGGCAGGCAAAACCGAGGCAATTTGCGGATCAATCATTTTTTTGATTTGTTCGACGCTGGCGCTGCCATTTTCGACCATCAAAATAACCGGCTGGCTGATGTTTTTCTCAATACAGGCCAGTAATTGCGCTTCCGCCTGTCCGATTTGCTCGGCGTTAACCGGTTTTTGCAAATAGCCCAGCAAACCTTGCTGCATTAACGCCGCATCCTTTTCCCGTCCTGACACGACATAGACCGGAATGTCCGCCAAATCAGGATGGGTTTTGATTTCATGCAGCACCAAACTGCCATCCATATCCGGTAGTCCCAAATCGAGCAAAATTCCTTGCGGATGATAAGTTTTGGCCAGAGTTAAACCTTCCTGTGCCGATGTCGCAAGCAGGGTTTTGTAGCCCAGTTTGCGGTTGATTTCCAGCAAGGCTTGACCAAACAAAGTGTCGTCATCTATCAGTAAAATCACCGAATCCTGCTGGCTCAGCTGCTCACGGTCGTCGGTTATTGCTTTAAGCATTTGCGGCAACGGTTGCTGAATTTCGCTGGACGCTGGTTCTGGGAGGGGGATTTTCTGCGCAGCGGCAAAGGCTTGCGGTTCTGCCAGTGTTTCAGGCAATAGCACTGAAAACTCGCTGCCCTCGCCAACAATGCTGTTCATTTCAATGGTGCCGCCCAACAATTGTGCAAACCGCAGGCTAATTGACAGGCCCAAACCGGTGCCGCCGTATTGCCGGGAAATCGAGCCGTCAGCCTGCTGAAACGCTTCAAAAATCACTTGCCGTTTTTCAGGTGCAATGCCCATGCCGGTATCTTTGACACTGATTTGAATCGGCAGTTTTGCCCCGCTAACCCGTTTGATGGTGAGCGTGACACTGCCTTTTTGGGTAAATTTGAAGGCATTCGAGAGTAAATTGCGCAAAATCTGCGATAGGCGGTTGGCATCGGTGACAAACTCATCCTGTAAATTATCCTGCAAAATAAAATCCAGATTTTTGTCTTTGGCGCTATGTTCAAACATTTCGTTTAATTCTGCCAGCAATTCCTGGCTGGAGACACTGCCGATGTGCAGTTCCATCCGTCCGGCTTCAACCTTGGATAAATCCAGCACATCATTAATCAGACGTAACAATTCCTGTCCTGCGTTGTGAATAATTTCGGCATGATGCACTTCTTCATCACTGAGGTGTTTTTCAGTGTTGCTCTGCATCATTTTTGACAGCAGAATAATTGAATTCAGCGGCGTGCGCAGCTCGTGCGACATATTGGCCAGAAATTCCGATTTGTACTGGCTGGAAAGTTCCAGTTGTCTGGAGCGGGCATCCAGCTCCTGCTGAGAGTCTACCAGAGTCCGGTTTTGCTGCTCCAGTTGCTGCTGCGCCTGTTCCATTTGGGCATTGGCTTGTTGCAACTCTTCGGTTTGCTGCTGCAATTGCTGCTGCTGTTCTTCCATTTGCGCATTGCTCTGTTGCAACTCCTCGGTTTGCTGTTGCAACTGCTGTTGTTGTTCCTCCATCTGCGCATTGGCTTGTTGCAAACGGGCACTTTTATCGCGGGCTTCTTTTTCGGCGGCTTCGGCAATACTGAGCAGTTTTTTGATTTGCTCACGTTGCTGTACCACATACAGAAAAGAGCCAATAATTTCAGCCGCTTTTTGCAGCAGTGACAATTTTAGTTCATCGAAAGCCGCAAAACTGGCCAGTTCAATCACACCCAGCAAACCGCCTTCACGCTGCAAAGGATAGGTATAAGTATACAGCGGCGCACTATAACTGGTGCCGGTTATCACAGGCGGCTGGTCTAAGCCCAGCACTGTCAGAAAAATCGGCTTTTTCTCGCGTGCCACCTGACCTACCGCACCTTCACCCAGTTTAAAACAGCTGCCGACCTGATTGCGTTCGCTATACATATAGCTGCCCAGCAATTCCAGCAGTTGCGCTTCTTGGTTATAACAATAAAACACCCCGCGTCCGGCTTGCAAATAACGCCCTAACAGGCTGATTGACACATCCGCCAGTTGCGCTGAGGTTAAATCACCGGTTAAGGCAGTCGATAACTGTTCCAGGCCGTCGCGTAACCAGTTGCGGTTTTGCTCTTCCTGTCTGGCAGTTCTCAGCATCAGGGTCATATTGTTAATCGCTGTGCCCAGCAAGTCGCGGTCGGAAAGGGTTTCTACCGTATCGCCGAAATTACCTCTGGCAATCCCGTCCACCTGCCGGGTTAACGACTGGATGTTGCCGACCACCCGTTCACATGAAATCAGCATTTGGTGAATTTCATCTTCTGCCGGATAAAACAGCGTTTCTTCCTGCGCCACGCCCTCACTCAACTTTTGCAATTGTGTGGTGACAAACTGCAAAGGCCGGACAATCTGTCCGAGCATATAACGATTGGCGGCAATCACCAGCAATGCCACCCCAATAAACAACAGCGCAAACACGCTGATAAAGTTGTTCAACTCCGCTAAGGCGGTAGCTTCCTGAACCACGCCGACCAACATCCAATAAGTATTACGTTTACTCATGTTCGGATAAATTGGATGATAGGCGATAATCTCGCTTTTGTTTTTGATAATCCCCAACCCTTGGCTTTGCAGCATTTGCGACAAAATACCAGGATAGTCCTGCTCAAAAGAAGCACGGTGCCCTAACAAAGAGCCAAACATTTTGTCGCTATCGGGGTGATAAAGAAATTGCCCTTGCTGGTCAATCAGATAAAACACCCGCCCTTGAGTGTTTTTATTGGCAAGATGGATAAAGTCAAAAAACTTTTCGGCCAGTACGTTGTAAACAATCGCCCCATAGCGCACTCCATTGTCAATGGTCATCAGCCTAGAAAAACGCACTACCGGAACAATCGGCCGTTCAATCGCGCCGCGTTCATGGTTCAGGTCTACCGCAGATACATAAATATCGCTATCCAAATGCAGTTTTTGGGTTTCCTTGAAATAAACCGTGTGTGCCTGATTGCCTAATTCATCAGTCTTTAAAATTCGGCTGTCGCCGTCGGCTTTATCCCGACGCACCCCCAACAGTTCTTGCCCTTGATTATCCAGCAAGCGAATTTTATAAACGTAGTCATAAGCGGTACTAAAATTACGTAAGGTATCCAGGGTAATAGCCTGCCAATACGCCATTTGTTTTTCATCGCCTATATCTCGCCAGTAGCTATAACGGCGCAGCGCGTAAAAATTGTTTAAAAACTGCAAATCGTTACGCGCCATTTGCATAAAATCCTGAATTTTAACTGCCACTTCACCGGTATAACCATCAACTAATTCGGTGGCACGGGTGCGGTAGGCATAACTGGCATGTTGATAACCGTAAAAGCCAATCACCGAAACTGACAGAAAAGCCACGCTGTACAACAACACCGATAATTTGCTGCGAAACCCCAGACTTTGCCAGGATAACTTGGCAGTGAACAGTGATTTTAACTGCGTCTTTTGGAAAAGTTGCTCAGAAGGTGTCGTCATGGCATCAGTCCCGGCGTAAATTAAGCAAATGCAGCCGGTTAGCGATATATCCTAAAACCTGCGTCACATCCGCCGGTTTTTTGTTGTCATAATATTGCGCAACCGGAGTCATGGTATGTTTTAGACCCAGTTTAACTTTTAGCGGCTGTAGTTCCGCCTGCAACATTTCAATCATATTAAACACATCTTGCGGATGCGCCTGTTGTTTAGGAAGATGGAGTTCATCCAGATTAAACGGCTCCAGTCCGGCCTGCACTTGCAGTTTTTGAATTTCACGCAATATTTCAAAAGTGGCATCCAAGGAGTCGCCCGGCGTGGCATTGGCCAGCTTGGCAGGCGGCAAGGCGGTATCTGTCAGGTTTTGTGCCTGTAATATCGCCGAAACATCCTCATTCAGGCGCATGGCTTCAGCATAAACGTAAGGCGGGGTAATCTGCCCGCCGATCAACACACTCCACAGGGCGGAAATCTGGTTGAGTTTGTTAAATACATCAATCGGACGTTTGCCAGTCACTACCGGCGTGGGCGGGGTTGTGGTGCTAATGTCTAAGGCTTTTTCCAGAATTTCGATTTCGGTCAAAATCCGCAAACACTGCGCCCAGTTGGTATAAGGGAGCAATTCGGCTTGTGGCTCAATAGAAACAGGGCGTACCATCGGCAGTTTTTTCTGTTCCCGAAACAAGGTGATTTTGGTGAGCAGCATATAGGTTTTGGCAAAAATATGCCGCGATAGCAACTCTGTTTTGATAACTTTGGGAATCTCGGGCGCGTCTTTGATGCCTAACTGGCGTTGCAGTTCCAAGGTTTTTTGTTCAATCCGCAACACCTGAGCATAAACATCAGACGGAGTAACACTATGAATATCGGCTCTGCTATTTGCAGTGGCAACCGAGATCAGCAGGATTAACATAAATTGGCTGATTATTTTTGCCATGGCAATCTCACCAAGCAGTTATCAAACAGAATTGGATGCGGCATTGTTTTCAACCCAAGATGAAAATACAGAACTGTTTACAGTATATATTTTCACAGAAATTTCTGATAGGGAGTGAGGAAAATTCAGACGCAGTGGATTGGCGGTTGTGGGGGGATTTTAATGCGGGAGCAAAAAAGTTTAAATTCATCTGAGTGAGCAATATGATTGCCGCTCTATAGCTAACCCAGTATAAATTGGTCACGTTCGTGGTGAGTTTGTCCAACCATGAGCGTCCTTCGACTAGCACAGATACCGTCTTGTTTAAACAAACGCAAGCAATATTTTAAGCTGCATAATTGGGGTCAAAAGCTTTACCTGATTTAAGCACACCAAAGGCAATATGAATCAGTTTGCGCATGGCAGCACATACAATCGCCTTGCCATTTATACCATTGGCTTTTAGACGTTCGCAAAATGCCCGAATCATGGAACCTGTTTATAGATTGGTTTTATGAAAATACTCACCAACTGTTCGCAATTATTACTGCTACAGATTGAAGAGCAATAGCGGCTCTGAAAAAAGAACAGGCAAAGAAGATGTTTTCTGCTATGTTTAATCCAATTAAGTTATGATTGATTTTAAATACTTTTTTGTCCGGTTATTTTAATCAAAGATCTTAATGTTTGAAGGTTCCGATGAAGCGGGATAAATAGCCACCCTCGTCGATGATTTTCCTAACCTCCAACTGCTCAACGTAAATGGTCTATTTAAGCCATTTCTTTATTAGGATATTAGCCAAAATGTTCAATCCCACACAGATCATCATAGAGGAGTTTGTCAAACACATCGAGAGTTCCTATCATAAAATTTACGGTCGGCTTGACAACGGATACCCTGAAATTGTCGCTTTTGTCGCCCGTTTGTCTCTTGAGAATATCGCAAATTCAGATGCCGCATATCATGACGTGATGCACACTGTGATGGTAACCGATGTAGGATTGGAAATATTGCGCGGCAAGCATATTTTACACGGTGGCGTTACCACCAAAGATTGGCTGCATTTTATGATTTCCCTGCTTTGTCATGATATTGGCTATGTGCGCGGTGTTTGTAGAGGTGACAAAACCGGTTGTTACATAAAGGATATGGAAGGCAATCTGGTCTGCCTTGAAGCGGGAGCAACTGATGCGGCACTCACCCCCTATCATGTAGAGCGCAGCAAGTTATTTGTCCGGGAGCGTTTCGGGCATGTAAAAATGCTTGAAGTCAGCATAATTGAAGCCAATATCGAACATACCTGTTTTCCTGTGCCGCAAGATGAAGTTCACAAGACTACATCCGATTATCCCGGACTGTTGCGGGCCGCTGATTTGATCGGGCAACTCGCGGATATTAATTATATGCGTAAAATTGCGGCACTCTTTAATGAATTCCGCGAAACCGGAGCCAATGAAAGACTGGGATATAAAACCCCTGCTGACTTGCGGGCTGGCTACCCTGGCTTTTTTTGGAATATGGTTAATCCTTATATACAGGATGCCATTCAACTGCTAAATGTGACGCAGGAAGGCAAACAATGGGTATCGAATCTTTACGCCCATGTTTTTGCTGAAGAACACAGGGTTTATTCACTCGGTGCCGAGCGCGGAATTGACACTAGATAACTTGAGGAAAACTGAGCTTTGTTGCGTTGCTTACGCAAAAACGCAGTGCTGACAACAGCTTGAAAAACCACTCTTCTTTTGCCATCCGAACAAAGCCTTGTTTTAGCAGCAATTATCGCTTGAGTCCGCAACAATAAACTAATGCGAGTTGAAATCTAATCACAAGGTAATCTAAAAAAATCCCAACTCCTTTGTGTTTACCCGTTTCAAATTAAGCGCTAGGGCTGGCTCTATGCTGGAGTTATAGCTGCCGCGTAATCCACAGTATGTTAGGCTACAAAAATAATTTAATTTAAGGGGAAGATTATGAAAAAGTGGGTAAAAATACTTCTTAGCGTGGTTGCCGTTATTATTTTGACAATTTCACTAGTGTTCTATTTTACTGCCGGTATGGTGGACGCTGCCGATGCTTTTTTTATGGCAGTAAAAGAAAAAGATATGGTGAAAGCCCGAACCTATCTGGCAGAAGACTTCAAGGCAAATACCAATGACAAGGCGTTGACAGAGTTTCTTTCCAGCAATGCGTTGTTAAATTTTAAAGAATCCAGTTGGTCAGACCGGCAAGTCAATGATGATGGCCGTGGAGAATTAAATGGCTCTATTACCACGGAAACAGGCGGACTAGTGCCAATCAAGATGACCTTTGTAAAAGAAAAAGACGAATGGAAAATCTATGCCATTGAAAAACCTGCGGCAGGTTTACAAACTGAAAGCACTACAACTGCTGCAAGCACGGCAAATTCCGGCTCTGTGAGTTCAGGCACAGGCATTCCTGACAAAGCCCAGCAAACCGCGATGGTAAAACAGGCCATGCACGACTTTCTGATTTCTGTCGCCAAAAAAGACATGACGCACTTTCGCAACACGGTATCAGAACTGTGGCAAAAACAGTTTACGGTAGAAATGCTTAATCAGGGCTTCAAACAAATTATTGATTCTGATGCCAATTGGGGAGTTCTGGAAAAAGAAGAGCCTATTTTGACCGCAGAAGTGAAAGCCGACAAAGATGGCGTTATTGTGCTGAGCGGTTATTATGCAACCAAACCCAGCCAGGTTAAGTTTGAGCAAAAATATATTCAGGAAGGCAATGTCTGGAAGCTTATCTCATTGAGTGTCGAAGCCACTCCCGCTGCCGAGACATCTACGACCACCTCAGCCATTCCTGATAAGGCTCAGCAAACTGCGATGGTGAAACAGGCCATGCACGATTTTCTGGTTTCTGTTGCCAAAAAAGATATGACACACTTTCGCAGCACGGTATCAGCGTTGTGGCAAGAGCAGTTTACAGTGGAAAGATTTAATGCCACCTATAAGGCCATTTCTGATTCTGATGGAAACTGGTCGGTACTGGAAAATCTGCAACCTGCTTTGACGTCTGAAGTTAAGGCAGATGAAAATGGCGTGATTGTACTAAGCGGTAATTATCCAACCAAACCGAATCAGGTTACCTTTGAGCAAAAATATATTCAGGAAGGCAATGTCTGGAAGCTTGTCGGGTTTAGCATTCAAGCTAAATAGAACCCACCAGCTCGGTTAGAGGTAATGATATGGCGTACTGTTGGCAAACGGTGCGCCATAACTCTGCGGGAACAGATGAAACAAAAGATAAATTTGAAAATCAATAAAAGCATTTTCACTGACTTTGGGAAAGTAGAGATGCTGCACTGCAACACCTCTACCACTCGGACTGCTTAATGTTGGATGATTTCCTGCACTTTGCGGGTTTCATCTTTGCCGATGGTCAATAAATCCCAAATCAGCAAAATCAAGCCTGAAAAAGTCATCAAACCGAAAAACCACCGCCACACCATCGCACTTTGAAAGGACGGATGATTTTGCGCAGCGAAATAACCGCCCCAGCTGGAACCTTCGGTCGCACGTTCGATGAATGACTGTTCATAACCGGCAATTAACAACGCAATGGTCATACCTAATACGCCAGCATTCAGTAATCCCAACGCCCATTTCCACCGCCAGGCATTCGCTGTGCCGCCGCTCATCCATACTCCTCCGCGCCAGTGCTGAATCGCCAAATAAAAGAAGGCAATATTAATTGTGGCATACGCGCCGAAAAACGCTAAATGACCGTGCGAAGCTGACCATTGGGTGCCGTGGGTATACAGATTGATTTGCGGCAAAGTGTGCATGAAACCCCACACGCCTGCGCCGAAAAAGTTGCCAAATGCTTGGGCAATAATCCACGCTACTGCCGGATGATTGCTGTTTTTAAAACTATGGCTACCGGCATCATACATGGCATGAACCACCATTGCGACCAGAGGAATCGGCTCTAACGCTGAAAAGAAACCGCCAATCGCCAGCCAGTATTCCGGCGTACCAATCCAGAAGTAGTGATGACCCAAGCCCAAAATCCCTGAGCCAAACATCAAAGCCACTTCGATATATAGCCAAGTGGTGACGATTTGCCGTTTTACTCCCAACAGCTTCATCAATGACCAGGCCATGATCACCCCGACCAGCACTTCCCAGGTTGCTTCCACCCACAAATGGATGACCCACCACCACCAGAACTGTTCATGGGTGATGTTAGTCATGTAAAACATTCCCGCAGTATACATACCTGCCAACGCTACCAAATCCAGGGTCAGCACGCCGGCAATCCCCGACCATTTGCCTTTGCTGAAAGTCGCAACCACGTTATAAAAGAAAATCAGCATTACGATGACGATACCAATATCGGCCCAGCGAGGTGCTTCAATGTATTCGCGGCCTTCGTTGATAAACCACAGGGTTGAATCTTTGCCGGCACCGGTTTGAATCAACAAATAAACCAATACCACCAGCGTTACTGCACCGGTCAGCACCCAAAATGCCAGCTCACCTAACTTCAAACCGACAATTTCCGTGCCGCTTTCTTCTTCCAGCAGCCAATAGGTACAACCGATAAAACCGTACAACATCCACACCACCATCGCGTTGATGTGCACCATTCGATTGACGCTGAAATCCAGCCAACCGTATAAAAAGTTAGGGAAAATAAACTGGGTCGCGGCAATCATTCCAAACAAAAGTTGGGCGAAAAACAAAATCACTGCCACGCTGAAATATTTAACCGCCAGTTGTTGTCCTGGACTTAAGTTGCTGACATCTAACGCCACCCAGGTTTTAAATTCGCTCATAGAGGCGCGTGATTTCTCACATAATTCTTTTGCGTTCATGCCTACTCCTCTGCATTAATGGTTTTGAAGTTATGGGGAAAACCGTTGGTATCAATGCTCGACATCCATTTCAGGAACGCCACCACGCCTTTGGCTTCGTCTTCAGTAATACCCAGATTCGGCATTTTGCGGTTGCTGCCAAAAGTGCGGGCATTTTTTTCCGGGTGCATCAGAAATTCAATCATCATTTTTTCACGTGCCTCCTTGTTAATCCAGCCCTGATCCAGCCAAGCCTTGGTTAAGTCCGGGGCGTAATACGCGCCGTTACCCAGCAGGGTATGACAGTTCATGCAGTTTTTCGCTTGAGTCGTCTTTTTGCCCAGCATGACTAATTGTTCGGCTTCGGTTTCGCTAAATTCTTTGCCGAATAACAATTCCTGTTCGCCAATCACCGGCATGAATTTATGCAGCTTGGCATCATAAACATAATCAATTTTTTTATTGATGACGCTGTAGGCCGGAACTCTTTTTCCGCCGGCAGAAGTTTGGCTCAACGAATCAAAGGTTAAAACCACCAAAATCAAAAATGCGCCGGCCGTGACCCAGATTGCGGTTTTTTTCCAGAATGATTCTGAAGCCCATACGGGTGTTTCATTCATTATTTATTCTCCTTGGGAGTTATTGTTTCAGGATGAGTTTTTACGCATAAATGCCATACACCAATCGGGGCAAAAAAATAGCCGATGACCATCGCCAGTGACAGCAGCAGCCAGTAACCGGAAAAGTTGGCTGCTTGGCTTAATAGCACAACAGACAAAACCAGCACTAGATAACTGGCATAGCAGGCGATTTTAATGCCAGGTTTGGCATTCACTTTTGACCAGGCAAACAGCAACGCATAACTTGCACCTGCCATGATGATTAACGCAGAAGAAAAAAAAGTGATGAAAAAATCTTTTAAGGCGACGGGCTCAATCATGGCGATTTATCAGGCTGAAGTGAATATTTTTATAACATTGGAGTGTTTCCCAAGGCAGTTAATATGCCAAATTAATCCCTCCCTAGATTTAGCAATAGCTAAAGACAATATATTGTTTGATTAACAACGAGTATAATAGGGTTAGATTAACAACCGCAGATGTTTTTATGACCACAAATTTACTCTCTAGTGCTTTCATTTCTATCATCAATGACTTGTCGCAACAATTACCTCCTGAACAACGTTATCAGCGATTGCTACAAACCTTAAGACAGCAGTTTCCGTGTGATGCTTGCGCTTTACTGAAACTGGAACAGGACTATCTGGTACCGTTGGCAACAGATGGCTTAACTGATGACACTTTGGGGCGGCGATTTCTGCTTCAGGATCAGCCTCGGTTTGCGGCGATTTTAGCAGAAAAGGGAGTTGTACGTTTTGCCAGCGACTCGGATTTGCCAGACCCTTATGACGGCTTGATTGAAATCAGTGAAACGCAATTGAATGTGCATGACTGCATGGGAGTGACATTGCATATTGACGGCCAGCCCTGGGGAGTATTGACTTTCGACTCTCTCAATCCCAGTGCTTTTGATGATGTCAATCAGCAAACCTTGCAGACTTTCATTGGTTTGGCTGAAGCAACAGTAAAGGCCGGCAACCGGATTGCATCACTGGAATCACAGGTCACGCAGGTGCATGAAACCCTGTTATCCGAATGCAAACGGATAGAGATGGTCGGCAATAGCAAACAAATGCAGGATTTGCTCCATGAGATAGATTTGGTGGCGCAATCGGATTTAACCGTGTTGATATTAGGTGAAACCGGCGTCGGCAAGGAACTGGTCGCGCAGCAAATTCATGCCAAATCCAAACGGGCAGAAATGCCGATGATTTATGTTAATTGCGCCGCTTTACCGGAGCAGATTGCCGAAAGTGAACTGTTTGGTCATTGTAAAGGGGCGTTTTCCGGTGCAACTGCCGACCGGAAAGGAAAATTTGAACTGGCCAATAACGGCACGATTTTTCTCGATGAAATTGGTGATTTACCATTACCGTTACAGGCGAAAATTCTGCGCACCTTACAAAATGGCGAAATTCAACGGGTAGGCAGTGATGCCCATATCAAGGTGAATATCCGCATCATCGCCGCAACGAACAGGTATTTGCAAACAAGTTTGGAAAAAGGCGATTTTCGTGCCGATTTGTACCACCGCCTGGCGGTTTACCCGATTCAGGTTCCGCCGTTACGTGAACGCGGCAAAGATGTTTTGCTGCTGGCCGGATTATTTCTGGAAAAAAATAAACAACGTTTGGGAGTGCATGGATTACGACTCGACAAAGAAGCAAAACAGGCGTTGTTAAATTATGACTGGCCCGGCAATATTCGCGAACTTGAGCATTTACTAAGTCGCGCCGCCCTGAAAGCAGTGGCGCTGGAAGAGCGTCATAAACGGGTAGTGACTGTTTCATTAAGGCATCTTGACATCAATAATGAACCTGCTGCAACGCAAAAAATATCGGTCGAGACAGCATCATCACCATCACCTGCCGAAGATCAACCTAGTTTCAAGGAACAGGTTGATAATTTTTCCCGTAAGTTAATTCAGCAAAAACTGGCAGAAAATCAACAAAATATGGCAAAAACAGCGCAGAAATTTGGCATGGATAGAGGAAACTTTTTCCGTCTGTTAAAGCGCCTGGAAATTCGCTAGAGCTTGAAGTTCGGTAGAGACGCAAAAAAAATCTGCGTCTCTACACTTTAAAAGATTAAGACAGGGTATGGCGTTCGCGCGGTGCAGTAGAGCCCAGCACAAACTGTTTGATGTTTTCTTTCACGCTACCGTAGTGCTCAAAGCGGCTGGCAAAAAGATTGCCGTTTTCCAGATAGCTTTCGGTTGCTTCCAACAAGGTCGAAACCGTATCTTTACGGGCATCATCCATCGCTTCAGTCACCTGCTTTTTCAGCCATTTATTGACCCGCCGTTCGTTAGGTTCAATCGGGGCTTGTGCCAGATAATTACGCGGATCACCAAACGATTCATTCAAATCAAATTGCAAACGCAAATAGCGGTGCGACTGTGTGCCGCCTAACAGGTTCAAGCAGACTTTGCTTTGTACTTCCGCCTGTCCTTCCATGAACACATCGGCAATCCGCAAACCCCATTGCACCAAGCCCCAACCTTGCACGGTTTTAAAATCCAGCGGCTTTTTATTTTGCCCGGTACCTATGGAAAGCACTTGAATATCTTCCAGTTTATGTCCCAGTTCAATCGCGTGCGAAATAGCACACAAGGTTGGATTATTTGCTGTGACTCCACCATCGACATGCGGAAAACTCCAGGTTTCCTGAATGTTTTCATCTTTGGAAGTATGTGTCAGTTCACAGGCAGGAAAAAAAGTCGGCGCCGATGCCGAAGAAACGCAAACTTTCCATAACGGCTGATCATCAAACCATTTTTTACCAAGATGATAATTGCTAAAAAAAGTGGTATTCCGATACATGGCATCGTAAGCCAGAATCAACAAAATCAAATCAGGCTTTTCCTGATCCGCTGATTTGCGCCCCGCCTCTTTCAGTTTAACGAACTCTCCGGCACTGTTTTTAAACTTATCCAGACCACAAACCACTTTAATAAGTCCATCATGGAAAAATTTCGGCGCTGACAATCCATATCTCAGCAATAACTTCCAACGTTTTGGGCTGAGCAAGGACTGATAGGGAAAAATTTCCATCCCGTGATTTTGATAAATATCAATCATGTCGGCAGGGGTATAGCCAATCGTGGTTGCCGCTGCAATTAACGAACCGGTAGATGTTCCTGCCACCATATCGAAATACTCAGCAATCGATTGCCCATGATGCTCCTGAAGCTGTTTTTCCACTTCCTGCAAAATACGCGCGGAAATAACTCCGCGAATGCCGCCGCCATCCAGGCTTAAGATTCTGAAAGGACGATTGTTGTCACTCATAGTTCCACCTTAAGTTATTGTTATACATTGTTTCAGTGCCTAAAATTTTATCTAGCAAAGACTATTTTACCCAGAAAGAAAAAGGATACTATGAATATTGCTAAAATGAAAAATTACCAGCAATGCTCTTAACGCAAAAGGGGATTAAAAAATGGAAGCTATGATTCGCTTAATCAGTGCCAGTGCAATTTTTTTGTTGATGATAGGCTGGGAATATTTAAGCCCGCGCCGAACTTTAAGAACAGGCCGTAAACATCGTTGGCCTGTTAATCTAGGTCTGGCGGCTTTGAATATGGCGATTATGCGCGTAACAATGGGCTCGGTCGCTTATTTAACGGCAATGACTGCAAGAGAACAAAACTTCGGTTTATTGCACCAGTTTTCCTGTCCAGATGAATTAAGCATCCTCATTACCTTATTGTTTCTGGATTTTGCCATTTACCTCCAGCATATTCTGGCGCATAAATGGCCGTTGTTGTGGCGACTGCATCAGGTTCATCACACCGATATTGAGATGGACGCAACCACAACGGTGCGTTTTCATCCGTTGGAAATCATGTTGTCAATGGTTTATAAGGTCATCTGCATTGCGTTAATTGGCGGCAATCCGGCGGCGATTGTGATTTTTGAAATCCTTTTAAATGCTACGGCGACGTTTAATCACAGTAATGTTTATATTCCAGCAAAATGGGACAAAATCATCCGCTATGTCCTTGTGACTCCTGACATGCACCGGATTCATCACTCGGTTATTCCCAAAGAAACCGACAGTAATTATGGCTTTTCCATCTCCTGCTGGGACAGACTATTTAAAACTTACACAGCCGAACCGCAATTGCCACAAACCGAAATGCCGGTCGGCCTGGCGAATTTCAGAGAGGAGCGGGAATTAAATTTTTATCGGTTGTTATTGCTGCCTTTTCAAACTCAGAAAAAAGCTCAGTAAATCCAAAATGTCTTACCAATATCCCGATGCCGTGATTCAGGTATTTTGTAAAGCGCCGATTGCAGGACTGGTTAAAACCCGTTTGATGCCGGAGCTAAGTGCGCAGCAAGCCATGCAGGTTCATATTGAACTGACTGAGCGGGTACTAAAACTTTTGCATCAGGCTGCTTTATGCCCTACACAACTTTGGTGTACTCCTTCACCTGCGGTTGAGTTTTTCCAACAGCAGGCAGAAAAATACTCTTTAACCTTGTATCAACAAGCTGAAGGCGGTTTAGGAGAGCGGATGTTTCAAGCTTTGAGTGCCGGATTACAGTTTTTTCAACAAGCGTTATTAATTGGTTGTGATTGCCCGTCTTTTACAGCTACTGATTTTAAAGAAGCGATTATCGCCCTTAAAGAAGGTGCGGATGTGGTTTTGGCACCAACCGAAGATGGTGGTTATAGTTTAATCGGCTTAAAAAATCCGCAAGCTGAAATATTAAGCGATGAAAATATGCCTTGGGGAACAGTTCAGGTTTTAGCAATAACCCGTCAGCGCGTTAAACAACAAAAACTCAATCTTTATGAAATCGGCTTGCAGTGGGATGTTGATAGAGCTGAAGACTGGGTTCGGTACCAAAAGAATAAGGATATGGCTAAAAATAACTTCCCGATTTCTAAATGAACCGTTCATTCTGAGTTTGTCGAAAGATGTTTGTGGTTTAACAAGCTCACCACGAATCGATTAGTGTAAAAAAGTGTGCAAAACTTTCCAGAGTTCTGGGGAAAAGAGCGTTGAAAAGTTTCCGCCCCAGATTGTTTAATGACCGGTTTTTTACCGGAGAATTCTGGAGTGTTATCAATAAGTGTCAAACAGGGGCTAAATATACTCAACACTGCCATGCTCCACAAGTAGGCGTTAATTCCGGCGTAGCGGACTTTGCCTTTTTCAGACAAGCTGGCAAATAGCCGTTGCATTTGGGCTTCGATGGCTGAGTTATAGAAAATCATGCAATTATCCAAGATTTAAGTGCGGTTCTTAGCTATCATTACTTTCTCAATCTGACAGTCAATAAAGGGATGCTATTTTTGGCAGTAAGTAATTTAGCAAAAGTTTTTAGGTGTAAAATTTAACGTATTTTTTCTATTTTA
>CAIQWF010000183.1 GCA_903875455.1 uncultured Pseudomonadota bacterium | reverse complement strand
GTACTCTCAAAACCATAGCAATAACAGCTACTGATTGAACGAGTAAGAAATCAAACCCATTTACTATCAAAATAGCTCTAGCGACAAAGCTTACAAATACTGATAACGTGTGAACATTTGAAACAACGTATAAGTGTTGATCAGCTGTAAGAAGAACCCGGTATTTCCCATGAAATAAATACTCTAGCGAACTAGTTGCACCCATAATAAGAGTAAACGTGAAAACAAAAATCCAACTAACTTGACTAGTAAGAATGATCGGAAAAACAAGAGCAACGATTAATGATATAGCTAGAAAGACTATCCCCGTTCTCGAAAAGAGAATTCTCGTCGCAGAAACAATTGAATTTACTTTTGCCCAGTTCTTTTCTGATAATGGACGATAAAGGGATACAATGGTTGCATTCCCAACCCCCGCTTCAACCAGACTCAAATAATTCAGAACCTGAGCTATTGATACAGTAAGTCCGTTTATACTGGAACCATAAGTTCTCAGAATAAGGTTCTGTATAACTAAACCCGAGATAATGATGAGTATCTGAAGAAAGGTGCTAGAGATTGAGTTTAAAAAAGAGTTCTTTAAACTACCGTTCATGTCAAAAGATCCTCATTCACTATTTGAGAAAATCTATCAATCGCTCTAAAATCTTGATTTGTCTCATCCATCAGATTCTTTATAAGGCTTTCCCTAAAACTAGGGTTATCAATAACCTCACTTATTCCTTTGAAAATCTCCCAGCTTGATGTACCAACAACAAGTCCATTTTTTCTATTCTCGATCTGGTCACTTACAGTGGGGAAGTTTGTTGCAATAATCGGTTTACACAGCACTTTCGCTTCTTCAATTGCGATTGACTTGCCTTCCCACAACGAAGTCTGAACATACAAATCGCATTGCCGAATATATGTATATGGATTCTTGTGTACCCCTAAAAGAATAAACCTTTGCTGTAAGTTATTCCTTTCAATATCATCTAGAATGCTTTTCTTAAGCTCTCCATCCCCAATTGCATACCAACGGATGTCATATCCATGTTGGATCAAGGTTCTACAAGCTTCAATAGCCAAATCATAACCTTTTTGCGTTGTTAACCTCCCAACTGTCAATAATCTGAAACCAGTGAATGAGTCGTTAAATCCTGTTCCACGAAGTGACATACTTTGAATGTACTCTTTTGGAATAAGATTTTCAATTATGCAGATATTCTTACTTAACTCCGGAAAACATGCTTCAAGTGACTCTTTACAAGTACTCGAAACAGTAATAACTCTATTTAATTGCTCAAAATAATGTAGGTCAATTCTCTTCTCTAAACCCATTGATTGATAGTCGTTGTGAAACCACCCGTACTTCACTCTTGCGTTTGTCTTTTCTATCGCAAAATAAGTCGCTTGTGTTTCTAGATAGCCAATCGAGATATCATAAGTGGTTCCAATTGTATCGAATCCATACGAAAGATATCGCCACATTACTTGTGTACTGTGGCTCGGAGATTTGAATCTCTTTATTCTGGCCATCAACGCAACTACAGTTCTTCTATAAGCGAGAATGAAATCTCGTTGTTTGAGCAATAATAAAACTGATCTGAAGAGTGTTTGCGAGAATATCTGCCACTTCCTTTGAGGTTCTAGTAAATTAACTTCCTTTGGAACAGAATCCAGAAATACTCCCTCGTGTTTAAACAAGAATAGATCTACATCAAATCTATTATAATCAAGATTGCTCAACAAAGAGATCAGACTTTTTTGAGCACCGCCTGATTTTAACTCAGTCATAACAAACAGAATCTTTGATTTCACCACTTACTGACCTCTCCAAAAATGCGATATAGTTTGTCAATCTCGCGGCTATTATTAAGGTTCTCTTCTCTTAGGTTCTTGGATAACTCATGTCCAATATTCGCGTTAGTTATCAATGACTTTATACCGAAGTAAACACCTAATGATGACATTTCTACAATTATTCCATTCACTTGATGTTCAATTTGGCAACCTACCGTCGGATAGTTAGTCGTAATTATTGGTTTGTAGAGTACCTTTGCTTCATCAATTGCAATAGATTTTCCTTCCCATCGAGAAGGCTGAACATAGATGTCACACTGTTTAATGTACGGATAAGGATTTGACTTTTGACCCAAAAAGACAAACGAGTCTTCAAGTTCATTCTCGATCACCATATTTTTGAGTTGCGCTAGTTCTGGCCCAGCTCCAATTACATACCATCGTATGTTCAATTTGTCATCATATAATCTTTTGCAAGCCTCAATGGCATAGTCATATCCTTTTTGATAATCGAGCCTTCCAATAGTTAATATGCGGTAACCTGAGAAGCTATCCTGGAAACCAGTGCCAGATTCTGAGAGCAGATTAATAAGTCTCGGGTTAATAATATTATCAATAGAAAGAATCTTGTTTCTGAAACCGAAAAGCCTTTTCCATAGATTTATGACAGCCATGAATGACAATACGGTTGCCAGGAATATAAATAGGGGTAAAAAAAGGAAAACCGATTATATGATCCCAGTGGAGATGGGACATAAAAACATGATAAGTCTGCCCGGAAGGGCCGAAGCGGGCTATCATTTCGGTTCCGAGCGGGCGTGCTCCGCTGCCCATGTCACAAATAAAGTGTTCGTGACTATTGATGTCAATCTCAACGCAACTTGAATGGCCGCCAAAGGTTCCTTTAGTATCAAAACCAAGGTCGTGATCGATGTAGTTTTCGATTTTTTCCCGGCTGTCAAGATTGCGTCCTATGGTGCCTTCAATGGCAATGGCCAGCTTTTTGCGAATGTCGGGCGCTGTGATAGAGACTGGAATTGAGCCCCGCGTTCCCCAGAATCGAACTTTCATGATACCCCTGCCATCGCTTGCTCTACATTATCAAAGACTTTATATACCATATTGAAACGGCTAATTTCAAAGACCTCTTTTACCACTGGAGACAGGCTGGCGATGGCGATACGGCCATTTTGGGCCTTGACCTGACGTGCAGCCAGCATCAATGCCCGCAATCCGACACTGCTGATATAGTCGATCTCGCTAAAATCCAGCACCACTGCTTTACCGTTCTGCTGACATTCATTCAGATAAGGTTTCAATGCTGTTGAGAAAGCATCAGCAGAATCATGATCGATGCGAGGCCCCTGCGGCACAAGGATGAAAGTGTTTTTTTCCAGTTTTGCATTAATGTTCATGGGATAGCATCATTTTGATAAAAACTTGAAACGGGAACTCCAGAATGGAAAACATACAAAAAACTTATGTCACTCTTTAGAAATAATTATAGATTGAATAATACTTCACATGATAGTTTGAATCCAAACACTTTTCTTGTCGGCAAGGGCTGGGCGGTTAAAGAAACACCGATTGCCGCTTGCTTTCTATAAATTACTGTTGATATTTTTGTTTTTTGAAATTCTGGTGAATTTCATGGGAAAAATAACAGTAATTGCGTAACATCAGTTCTTTCTACTTTTTGCAGAATACACCATGAAAAAAATCCCTATCGGTATCAGCAGTTGTTTACTGGGTGAAAATGTCCGTTTTGACGGCGGCCATAAGCGCGATGCTTACATCACCGGAACTTTAAGCGAATATTTTGAATTTCATCCGGTTTGCCCGGAAATGGCAATCGGATTAGGAGCGCCACGCCCAACGCTGCGTCTGGTTAAAACCGACAATCAGGTGCGGTGTGTCGGGGTGAAAGATGAAACTGTCGATGTCACGGAAAAGTTACACGATTTCGCCAACCGGATAAAACCGCTTCATGCCGAGTTATGCGGTTATATCCTGAAAAAAGACTCGCCCAGTTGCGGCATGACTCGGGTAAAAGTCTATAGCAACAATCAACCGCACCGCGAAGGCGTGGGAATTTATGCGCAAACCTTAATGGAAAATAACCCCTTGATGCCGGTCGAAGAAGAGGGGCGTTTAGGCGATTCCGGTTTGCGGGAAAATTTTATCCAGCGGGTTTATGTTTATCATCGCTGGCAAACGCTGTTAAAAGACGGTTTAAGCGTGGCAAAACTGACGCAGTTTCACGCCCGACACAAGCTGATTATTATGAGTCACGGCGATTATCAACCGTTAGGCCGTTTGCTCACTACCGCCAGCGCTGAAAATCTGGCGGAAATTGCCGAGCAATATATTTCGTTATTGATGGCCCTGCTGAAAAAAGTGGTGACTCGCGGTCAGCATGTCAACGTGTTGCAGCATATTCAGGGCTATCTGAAAAAAGAATTAAGCGCGGATGAGAAAGCGGAGCTTGGGGAAATTTTTGAACGTTACCGGATTGGCGAACTGCCGTTAATTGTGCCGATTACCTTATTGAAGCATCATTTTCGCAAAACGCCGGACCCGTATATTGAGGAATCTTTCTATATGTCGCCTTATCCGCAAGAATTAAATCTCATCAATCAATTGTAATCATGGCAAAAATATTATCTGTAGGCTGCGGCGATGTTGGCGGTGAACTGGCCAGACGTTTGGCCGAAGCTGGACATCAAGTTACCGGATTAAAAAGAAATCTGCCGGCGGTTTTTAATGGCATTGATTATGTCGCGGCTGATATTACTTCATCCGCACAATTGCAAAATTTAAGCACCGATTTTGATACGGTGTTTTTTATTCTGTCGCCGGATGGCAGCGTGGAAAACAGTTATCGGGCGGTTTATGAAACCGGGCTGGACAATCTGCTTGCTCATTTTGCCAACGCCAAACAGTCACCGCGCTGGTTTTTCACTTCTTCAACCAGTGTTTATGCACAATCGCAAGGTGAATGGGTGGATGAAGATTCTGTTGCAGAGCCGGATAAACCGAATAGCCGCTTTATCAGAGCGGCGGAGCGGAAAATTATTGCGGCAAATCCTGAAAATATCGTGGTGCGTTTTAGCGGTATTTATGGGGAAGGGCGCGAATATTTGTTAAGACTGGCGCGGCAAACTCCGGCAATTCAAAAAAATCCTCCCAGTTTTACCAACCGCATTCATCGCGAGGATTGTGTTGAGGTGCTGTTGTTTTTGTTTGAGCTGCAAGCAAGCGGTCAGGTTTTGCAGCAGTGCTATTTAGCCAGTGATGATGATCCGGCGCCGAGCTGGAATGTGATGAGTTGGCTGGCAGAGCAAATGGGCTGTTCGCCGCCGATAGAGAAAACCGGCGATATTGGCGGGATGAATAAGCGCTGTGATAACCAGCGTTTGAAAAAGCTAGGCTATCAGTTTCGCTATCCAAGTTATAAAGAGGGCTATTTGCCGCTGGTCAGGCGATAAAATAGTCTGAAACGATGAAATAAATCATAATGACAGTATTTAAGTTGAGGAGCAGAAGATGAATTTAATTTTGAATTTGAGCAGTAACAAGCTGGATGATGAGGATTTGCAGGCTTTGACTCGTGAGTTGTGCAATCAGATTCAGTCTGAGGCTGACATGAAAGCCGGTTTACCAAGTCAGGAAGGGGAAAACTCCAAAGGGGCAGTCATTGAATTGGGAAAAATTGTTTTATCGATGTTCAACAATGATTCGGCCAAGATTTTTCTGGAGATTATCAAAACTTAAGTAATTTAGCAAAAGTTTTTAGGTGTAAAATTTAACGTATTTTTTCTATTTTAGAATGTAAAAAATTGAAATTTGCAAAAACAACATCGGAAG
>CAIQWF010000182.1 GCA_903875455.1 uncultured Pseudomonadota bacterium | reverse complement strand
GTTGATGGATGCGATGAGTGCGGTTCATGGCGACCTCTCTACTCAGTCCGGGGACGGTGTGCCTTCACACCATTTGCTCCCCATGTGGGGGCGGCGGCTCAAAAAACAAGCAAAAACAGCGGTTTTTTAGCGGGAAGGGAGATCCTGCATATTTGTACAAGAAACGACCTTTGTTTTGATAAACATCAATCAAGTGGCCTTCTGCCTCCGCAATGCCGAGAACGCGGTAGATGAGATAATGCGATACATCGTCTGCTTGCATTTCCGCAACCCTTCCGTCAATAGCATTTTTCAAACGCTCCGCGTAAGAGCCTGCAAGAAGGAAAATTTTTTCTTTAGCTGTCATGAAACTCCAAATTTCGATGTGTTGTAGGTTGCTCCATTTCTTGGCAACATCAATTTATAGGCAGAGGTCATTTCTTTTGCTAGAAGAAGCCCTGTGTGGCTAACGATAAAGCTCACCGGCGGAGCGTAGCGGAGTCCGGTGCAGTGCCATGTTAGGCTGAACCACCGCCACTTCCTTTGCCGCCAGAAAATACGCCCACTAAAATTACTGCTACGACAGCAACAGTCCCTACAATAATTTCAGTCCATCTTTTTGCTTCGTGATTGCCATCCGAAATGCAAGCGGGGCACAAATCTTTTTCTCCATCCAATAAAGGTCGTTCACATTTGGCGCACTTTTTCATTGGAATTCCCCTATCAGTTCTTCTGGTTTAACTTGGATTTCAATACATTCAAAACGATTGTTCGCAATACTTCTGCAATTTTCAATACGCGAAGAAATTGTATCCCTATTATCCAGATAAGATATCCACATAATTTCAGGCAACGAACCATTTTTATATGGGACCAAACGCGCCTTTTTTGCGGCTGACTCAATCCCACAGAAATTTATCTTCTCAATATAACTTTTGAGAACTGTTGAAGCAACTCTTGGCTCATCTATTATTGCGTAGCACTCAGCTAAAGTTTGAATGCCCATGAGAGAGGCTTGGAATGATTCTTCAGCCATCTTAAATTTTTCATTAGCTTCTGCTGACTTGTTCGATCCCCAATTATCAAATAAATCAATTTTTATATCTGGAGTGTTTTCAATCTGTTGCTTCAAAGATGTTAAGTTTTTTTCAATGCCTCGAGTTAATTCTTGAATTGCAGCCATAACCAAGCCAAGTCTGGAGTCTTTATGGTTGGCCTCAATGGCTTGATTATAAATGCTTATTCCTGCCTTTATTTCTGAAATCCTGTCGTTGTGAAACTCTTTTTCTAAGTTTGTTAGGCGTTTCTCAATTCGGTTCAATTGCATGGCTATGCTAATTAGCATAACTTGCGTACCTATAGCACTTGCCGCTTTAACAATCGAAGGCTTTACCTCTTGCAATCTTGTATGCTGAACTATCTTTCCATTTTTACGCCATACAGCTTGGAAATACCCGGCAGAGTCTATCTGCATATAAGAACCTTCCGGTTTGAGAACAATTGTGTAAAGCTCTTGTGCTTTCATTGTGCTTGCAACTTCTGGTATACCATAAATGCACCGCAACTCGTTTATCAAAACATTTCTTCTATCATTCAGGCTTTCGGATTGAATCCTTGATGCTAATACTTCGGGAACTAAAGCTTGGGGAACTAAAGGGATTTTTATAGAAGGTCTTAAATCTTGCGCCATATTATTTCCTCGGAGAAAAAAACAGGGTTGGAAGCAGCCTAACGTGATGTCGGCCTTGGAAATGAGGCCAAATCTGATAAGTGAGTGTATCGAATAACTTTTTTTGAGTCAATTGTTTCGGGTAGCGGCAACTAACCGCACGGAATATGTCGTAACCAATGATCTCTCTCAGGATTCTGCCGTCGCCGTAAAAGATATTTGCAGCATCCGTTGGAAAATCGAGCAATATCACCGGGAAGTCAAGCAACTACTCG
>CAIQWF010000181.1 GCA_903875455.1 uncultured Pseudomonadota bacterium | reverse complement strand
TGAAATTAAACGTTTTACCCGTCGTTTGTCGCCTAATTCAAGGCCCCCAGTTCCTGTTGTATCCAGCTCATAGATTTATTGAAAAAGACATATCATCGCTGGTTTTTAGGATTTGTGGGTAATCGTGTGGCTTATAGGGTAACTCGAACCCTGATATCTTAGGGCTCGCTATATTAGATTGCACTGATGTTACTCATTTACGAAGGAATCCTTCCGGTACCCTCCGTAGCTCTGGAAAGTTTTGCACGCTTTTTGACATTTTCAAACTTTCCTATCAAAAACTTCACAATTTCTCCACATTTTTTACTTATTTTCCTCAAACTCGACTTTTATACTAAAAATTTCAATAGTCATTTTTAAGGAGCAAAATCATGAAAACCAGAACGGCTATACTTGCCTTAGTTTTAAGCTTTCCTGTCTATCCTGTGCTAGCCGAAGAACCGCCTCCGCAAGACCGGCCACCGCCACCACGAGATCAACCCCGGCCACCGCGCGAACGGCAACAGCCGCAACCACGCGGACAACAGCCGCGCGATAGCAATGTGAAACGCTATTCCATTGAACAGGCTATTTCCGACCAGGCGCAGTTACACACTATCGCGTTTGACGCGCTGGCTTTTTTGACCGGTGACTTTGGTTACGACACTTTTTTGCCGCCCGGCAAGGTGTCTGACTATTTCGGCTTTCAGTACATGCGCGATATTGACGCCAGAGAAGGCGGCCATAACACCGCATTTTTGACCCGCATCGCTCACAATATGCTGGCGGTGTTAAACGATGCGCAAAAAAACCAGTTACTGACTTTAGCCCAGCAACAGGAACATGACATCCAGCAGTTTGCCTTAAAACGTCTGCCTTTAATCAAGGCATTTCGGCAAAATCTCAACGGTGAAGTCCCACCTAGCAGCAAGGGTTTAAACAAAGAAGCGGTGATGAAATATTCTGCCGACTTGTATCAACTGGATGGCTTGCTATCCTATCAACGTGCGCAAATGATGGGTAATGTGCTTCGGAGTTTGAACGAACAGCAAAAAGCCTCGTTATCCAGACTGAAGTTCGGTGATTCAGGCACTTGGCCGGATATGCCTGAACAATTCGACAAACGCAGTATGTCGCACGAGGTTAATGTGGCGATGATGACCTATGCCAGCGAAATGTTTTCCTGGTATAGCGGTTCTTTAGAAGCAGATACTTATTTTTGCCCTGAACGGCACGGCATGTATTTCGGCGGCTTCGGCATGAAAACAGCCCCGGCAATGGGCAAGCCGAATTACTCAATCAGCACGACGTTAACCGGAGATAGCGGCGAGAGCTTTTTAAATAGCCTGAACGAAGCTCAAAGAAAATCCATCACCGATTTGATTGCGTTACAACGTCAGGACTTGCAGGAAATTGTTAATATTCGCAAGGCCATTGCCAGCGAGTTGCGACGCTTTCTGACAGGCGACACGGCGGATAAGAATAAAGTATTAACTTTGTCAAAACGTTATGGTGAGTTGGATGGTGAGATGTCTTATTTTTACGCCAGTGCTTTTGCAAATGTTTTCAAAACACTGACCGCACAACAAAAAGAAAATCTGGGCAAATTGCGTAGCCTTAATCCAGCCGACCCTAGAGGGCCGTTTCTATACTCAACACCGATTAACATGCCAGTCATTGAGGACACTGGTTTTCTGTTTGGGGTGAAAAAGTAATCTAATCACATGAGAAGAAGGCAAGCCGGTGCTTGGCTTGCCTTTTTTGTTCATATTCTGCCAACCAATCAAAAACTTCACAATTTCTCCACATTTCTTCCCCATTTTCTACAAACTGCACTTTTATACTTTAGCCTAAGTTAAAAACAACAAAGCAGGTGCAATCGTGAACTCAAACAACTCTCAAATGTCAGAACATCCATTAAATAATTTTTTATCCCTTTACAGCGATAGCCTGAAACGGCTGGCTTTAAACGACAGCGGTTTTGTCTTTGATCCAATGACTGGCCAAAGTTTCACCGTGAATCCCTGCGGCCTGGAATTGCTGAAGCTCATGCAAAAACAAAAGGATGTCGAATTAATCAATCATCAAATTTTAGCCGAGTTTGACATCACTGCCGAAATTCTGGAACGTGATTTTCTGGAATTTAGCGAACAATTACGCCGTTATTTGAAATAAGGAGAATCAAATGAAAACAGCATCTAAAAAAGTTCATCAATTGACCGTTGCCATTACCGGCATGAATGCCAGAGCTGACAATCCCGGCCCCGGCGTGGCAGTGGCGCGTTGTCTGCGCGAAGTGGCAAAGTTTGAAGGCAAAATCATTGGCTTGGGTTATGACGTGTTAGACCCCGGTTTATTTCAGACAGAACTCACCGATGCGGGTTATTTGTTGCCTTATCCTTCCGCCGGTGAGCATGAACTGTTGGAGCGGCTGCAATACATTCAGGAACAGGAACAGATTGATATATTGATTCCGTGTCTGGATGCAGAAATTTTGAGCATGATTCATTTGCAAGACCAAATCGCTGAATTAGGCATCACGATGTTATTACCGAGCGAAGCGCAATTACAGTTACGCAATAAAGACCGGCTCCATCAATTCGCCAGTTCCGCCGATGTTAAAACGCCGAAACAAACTACGATTACCAGCAGCAGTTTCTTTTATGACTGTGAGAAAAAAGGCTGGTCGTATCCGCTGGTGGTGAAAGGGCAATTTTATGATGCAGGAATTGCCCACAATCCTGAACAGGCGGTGGGTTTGTTTCACAAAATCGCCGCCGTGTGGGGAATGCCGATTCTGGTGCAAAAACTGATTGAAGGCGATGAAGTCAATTTAACAGGTTTAGGCGATGGCAAAGGAAACTTGCTCGGTGCGGTGATGATGCGCAAACGGGCGGTGACGGAGAAAGGCAAAGCCTGGGCAGGAATGACGGTTCACGATGAAGGTTTGTTGCAAGCGGCGCAAAAACTGGTCGCGGCATTAAAATGGTCAGGGCCGTTGGAAGTGGAAATGATGCGCGATAAACACGGCGACTATTATTTGATTGAGATTAACCCGCGTTTTCCTGCCTGGATTTATTTAGCCAAAGCCAGCGGCAACAACTTACCGTGGACGTTGCTGGAAATGCTGCAACAACAACCCTTGAGCAAACTCACTGCGCCGGTGGCCGGGACGTTATTTATCCGTTATGCCCAGGAAGTCATTGTGTCGCTGGCTGATTTTGAAGCCATGACCATGACCGGTGAGCGGGCTGTAGAATTATTGTAGGTTGGGTTAGCTTATTGAGCAAAAAGCGAAATAAGCGTAACCCAACATTCAGCGGTTAAATCAAAGCTGTCGTTGGGTTACGCTTTTTTGCTTACGCAAAAAATGCTAACCCAACCTACCTCTCTTTTTAAAAGTTTAGGATTAAGAAAATAATGACTAAAAAACTATTAAAAACTTGGCAAAAGCCCAGCATTACTCCGCATCAGATGGGAACATTAAACAAGTTTGGCCGTCCGGTCAGTGGCGATTATGTGGAAAAAATTGATGGTGTGGCCGTGTCTGACTTGCTGCGCGAATACGGTTCGCCGTTGTTTGTGATTTCAGAAAAACGCCTGCGCGACAATATTCGCCAAATGAAACGCGCCTTTGAATCCCGTTATCAACCGGTGATTCATGCCTGGTCGTATAAAACCAATTACCTGAATGCGGTCTGCGCCACCTTGCATCAGGAAGGCTCGTGGGCGGAAGTTGTTTCCGCATTTGAATATGAAAAAGCCCGCGCCTTGGGGGTTCCCGCTGAACGGATTTTATTCAATGGCCCGCATAAAAAACGCGCCATTTTAGAGCGTTGCGTAACCGAAGGCGCACGGATTCACATCGACAATTTAGATGAACTCTATTTGCTGGACACGATTGCGCGGGAATTCGATAAAGTAACTTCCGTCACTTTACGACTCAATTTTGACACCGGATATACCGAAGATTGGAGTCGTTTTGGCTTTAATTTAGGTTCAGGCGCGGCATTGGATGCGGCGATTCGGATTGGAAACAGTTCACATTTAAAATTGCGCGGTTTGCATAGTCATATCGGTACATTTATTCTCGACCCGCGTGCCTATCAAGTGCAGGTTGAAAAAATGTGCGGGTTTATGGAATTGATTGAACAGCAAACCCACGCGCTGATTGATAGCATCGATATTGGTGGCGGTTTTGCCTCTCAAAATGCCTTGCAGGGTTCGTATTTGCCGACTGAGCAAGTCGTACCGACGATGAGCCAATATGCGGACACGATTTGTGGCACATTGTTGAAAATGACCGCGCAACGGGAAGCGCAAGGCAAGCCGCGATTAAAACTGATTTTGGAAAGCGGTCGTGCTGTAGTCGATGATTCGGAAGTGTTAATCAGTTCCGTCGTCGCTGGAAAACGTCTGCCTGACGGTCGCGCCTCCTATGTGATGGATGCGGGGGTGAATTTATTGTTCACCGCGTTTTGGTATAACCACAAAGTCAAACATACGCGCCCGTTGCAAGGCATACCGGAAGAAACCGTATTGTACGGGCCGTTGTGCATGAATATCGACATTATCCGGCAAAGCATTTTGTTGCCGCCGTTATCCGTAGGCGATAGTTTGGTGTTGAGTCCTGCCGGTGCCTACAACAATACCCAATGGATGCAGTTTATCGAGTATCGCCCCGCCATTGTGATGGTGCATGAAAACAGCCTGGTTTCGGTGGTGCGGCGTGCCGAAAAGCTGGAAGACTTGAACGGTTTTGAATCGTTGCCAACGCATTTAAACGGTCAGTTTAAGTTTGCCGAATAATGGGTGCAGACCTGTCAGATTTTTAAAATCTGACAGGTCTAAACGACAGGAGAGGACAAAATGCACAAATACTCAGCCTTGCTAAAATCAGCCAGTACGTTGTTTTACGGTTATGCGGCGATTTTATTCACCGAAAACCCGCGTATCGGCTTGCTGTTTTTACTGGCGACCTGCTGGTTTCCGAATATCGGTCTCAGCGGTTTGATTTCCGTGCTAATCGCAATGACCATCGCCCAAAGTTTAAAACTGCGCAATTTAACCAGTGGCTTGCATCTTTACAACAGCTTATTGGTCGGTTTATCACTGGGCGCACATTATCAACTTGACGGGCGATTGCTGTTGCTGTTGTTTTTCGCGACTGCGCTCACCGTTTTTTTGTGCGTGATTCTCAGTGAACGGCTCTGGTTAAGTGAACGTTTGCCAGCATTGAGCATTCCGTTTGTGCTGGTGGCTTTTATTGGCTCTTTTGCCGCACAAAACTATGGCAAGCTGGACGGATTTTTGCCGCCTGCTCCGAGTTATGAGGTTTTGATTGCCGCGCCAGTGGATTATTTTTTCAAAGCGTTGGGGATGACGTTTTTCACACCCATACCGATGGTCGGTTTGATGATGTTTTTAGGCATTTTGTTGACTTCGCGCTATTTGGCTTTGCTGGCGGTATGCGGCTTTGTGGTTGGCAATACCTTCTACGCGCTGTTATCAGGTTTTTGGTATTCCTATTTAAGCATCAACAGCGGTTTTAATTTCGCTTTAACAGCGATGGCGTTAGGCGGAATTTTTACCGTGCCAAGTTGGCAAAGTTTTAGCGTGGCAATGTTGGGTTCTGCCTTTTCAGCGGTGATAGCAACCGCCATGCAAACTGTGTTATTGCCTTTTGGCGTGTCGATGACAGCGATGCCTTTTTTAGCGGCAACCTTAACAATCTTGGCAGGTTTAAATCGCCGTTATGTCAGCACCGCGCCGCAATTATTACTGGAAAATCCCGCCTTGCCCGAAGTTTCATTGGAGCGCGTCCGCTTGGCGAATGTGCGTGGTTTCGGCAAAAATGCGCTGCCGTTAGCCGTGCCTTTTATCGGCGAATGGACGGTTTATCAAGGTGTGGACGGTGAACACACCCATCAAGCCCCTTGGCAACACGCGCTCGATTTCATCATGACCGATGAAGCGAGCAAAAGTTATCGAACCACGGGCGAATTTTTACAGGATTATTATTGTTTCGGCTTGCCGGTTTTATCGCCGGTTTACGGACAAGTCAGCCATTGCGTGAGTTATTTACCTGACCATGCGATTGGCGAAGTCGATACGCAAAACAACTGGGGCAATTATGTGTTGATTTGTGTTGGTTTTCAGCATTACGTTTTAATCGCCCATTTGCAGCAGCACAGCCTGCAAGTCAACATCGGCGATTGGGTTTATGTCGGACAAAAAATCGCCCAATGCGGCAATACCGGACGCTCGCCGCAACCACATATTCATCTGCACGTTCAACAAACGCCGTATTTAGGCAGTCCAACCGTAGAATTTAGCTTGAGCAATGTGGTGATTGAACGGCAAAAAAATCGCCAGTTTCATTTAACCGCGCTGCCCGTCAAAAATGACAAAATCAGCGCCCCGTTAGCGGATCACAACTTAGCCTCCTCGTTACATTTTCCGGTTGGAAAACAACTTTACTATCAGTTTAGAAAAAATAATCAGGCACCACAAACGCGCTGTTTTACCGTGATTTTGACGCTGAACGGGCAATTTCGTTTGCAAAGCGATTGCGGCGCGAGTGTGGCATTTATCGAAACCGACAAACTGCTGGCGTTTTATGACCGCAATACCATTACTGATGTTTGTCTGGATTTGTGGCTGTTAAATATGGGACTTACGCCGTTGATGAACGGGGCATTGCAATGGCACGATGAACCGGCGGCGAGTTTATTGCCGTTGCCGATGCTGCAAAAAGGACTGGCACGATTTTTACCGTTTGGACAGCGATTGCAATGCCATTATCAGCGACAATCGCACACTGAAACAGGTTGGCTGCAACACGCGGAACTAACTTACGATTGTTTTTGGCATAAAAAACAAACTTTTCACGCTCAAGCCCTGATTTTGCCCGAACAGGGCTGCACAGAAATGTCATTGCAAATACAAGGCGATGTGTTTGAAGCACGTTTGCAGGCCAGCGGGCACATTGAGGATGTGGGTATCGCCAGTCTAAAAAAAATTAATCACTTTGAAAGAATGGAAATTTCGAATGAAAAACTTGCTTAACGTATTCGGGGTATAAAAATCAAAATTTAAACGACAATTACGATAATCGTTCTGTTTATCTTAATTTCACAAAATCATGGTAACTCAGGAGTTTTTCGCAATGAACATTAAAAAATTACAGCTTTTAGGGGCGGCATGTTTATTCGGTTTCAGTTTGATAGCTTCGGCAAGCACGACGGTTTGGGAACAATCGCAGCAATTTGAAGCCAAAGGCGAATATCTGTCTGCCGCCGCCTTACTCCAACCTTTGATGCAAAACGGCGACAATAAAGAATTCAGTTATTTGCGCTATGGCTGGTTGAATTATTTACAAGGTCGCCACGATGTGGCAGAGAGCGCGTACAGCAAGGCTTTACAATTAAATCCGCAATCACTGGATGCGCGACTGGGAATTTCTTTGCCGCTACTGGCGCAACAACGTTGGCAAGATGCCGCGCTGCACTTAAAACAAGTGCTGGCGGTTTCGCCGTGGGATTATACCGCGCACGTTCGCTTGATGATTACCGAAGAAGGCTTGCAACAATGGGAGGTTTTGGCGCGTCATGCTGCGGATATTAATCGCCGTTATCCCAGCGATGCCACAATTTTGGTGTATTTGGCTCGCGCTCATGCGTGGTTGGGTCACAAAGATAAAGCGAAACAGGCGTACAGCCAAGTGTTGATACGGATTCCTAATCACGCCGAAGCCAGTCAATATCTGCGCTCGCTTTAAACCTATGGAGTACAAAGCCTAGGCTTTGTACTCCTAAATATATGTTGCATAAATCTTATTTTGGAAAACGCATGGATACAAAATTAATCCCCACTTTGAATAATATGGGCTGGATGATTGCCCAGCAACCGGACTTATACACGGAAGCGTTTATTGAATATGCACGAACCGCTGAAAAACCGGTACTGGAAGTCGGCGCGGCCTATGGCGTAGCGGCTCCGCGCATTTTGCAACAAGGCGGACGTGTGATTGTCAACGATTTGGATGCCCGCCATTTAGACACGCTTTATCAACAAACGCCTGAAAATTTGCGTGAAAATTTGCAGCTTTTAGTAGGGTCGTGTGTGGATGAAATTGAGATTACAGCCGGCAGTTTAGCAGCGATTTTATGCGGACGGGTGTTTCATTTTTTTGATTCGGCAACGATTTTGCAGTGTCTAAAACGCTTTGCGCACTGGTTGGAGCCGAATGGCAAAATTTTTATTGTTGCCGATTCGATTTATCACGGTATGAATGAGCCGATTTTTTCACACTTTTTGGCGCGAAAAGCCGCAGGCGAAACCAATGCGGGCAGAGTCAGTTTGCTTGATAACCCGCGTTTAGCCGTGCAACCACATCGAGATGAAATTTTAGCCGCGATGCCGGAATATTTTCATTTTATCGACATTGAAACGATGGCGGGATTCTTTAATCAAACCGGATTTTTGGTGCAGCAAGCCAGCTATTTTCCCGCGCACTATTATTACGAAGTGAGTTTGTGGGACGGGCGCGAAGGGGTGGGTTTAATTGGGGTAAAAATTTAAACAACCTTTGTGGAGGCTGCGATGCGTTTCAAAATCAAATACAAATTATGTTTGGCGTTTACGTTGACGATGTTAGTAGTTTTGCTTTTAACCGCAGCTCTGATGAAATCAAGTTTTCAGCACGGTTTTCTCAATTACATCAATGAAACCGAAGCCGAGCAGCTCAAAAATACGGCGGTAAAACTGGAACAGCTTTACGCCGCCGAAACGAATTGGAATTTTATTCAGGAAAATCCGCGTGCGTGGCATCAAGTCTTGCGCCCGGAACCGCAATTCGGACGATTACCGCCGCGCGAGTCATTTTTGTCTCCCCCTGTTGCCGGCGGTTTTTCACCGCCGCATGGACAATTTCCGCCCGACCCGATGTTACGCCCTCCTCCACCGCCCAATGATCCTTTGGATATTAACGGGCGCATGAGTCTTGTGGATGCGACTCAAAATGTGCTGGCGGGGCGACCTTCTCAATCTGTTGTGGCTAAAAGTCAGCCAATTAGCGTAAACAACAAAGTGGTCGGTTATCTGATTTTAGAACCTTTGCAAGGTGTCGAAAAACGCATCGATGTCAGTTTTTCTGAGCAGCAAACCCAAGCAATTTATGGCATCGCGCTGTTTGGCCTAGTGATTGCGGGTGTTGTTGCGTTGTTGATTTCGCATCACATGACCATGCCGATTAAACGTTTGGTTAATGGGGCGCAGGCTTTAACATCAGGGCAGTTTGATCAGCGCATTCAGGTCAATACGCAAGATGAACTGGAACAACTGGCGAATAATTTCAACTTATTAGCAACCAGCTTAGAACAAAATCGCACCCAACAACGGCAATGGATAGCCGATATTTCCCACGAACTGCGCACACCTCTGGCGGTTTTGCACGGTGAAATTGAAGCGATTGAAGACGGGGTGCGTGATTTTAATGCCGCTTCTTTGCAATCGCTGGCAAGTGAAGTGACGCGGCTTCATGGTTTGATTGAGGATTTATATCAGCTCTCGCTTTCTGACAGCGGCGCGTTGCGCTATGAAAAACGGGCAGTGGATTTAGTTGCGTTGCTACAAGAGCGGTTAGCCGCTTTTTCGGAACGTTTACAAAAACAGCAGCTGCAATTAACCACACAGCTTCCCGATACCCTGCCATTTCACGGCGACCCGCAGCGCTTAGGGCAACTTTTTGCCAATTTATTGGAAAATACCGTGCGTTATACTGAATCCGGCGGTGAAATCTGGTTACACGGAGCGGTTGATAAACAGGCGATTTATCTGAACTTTGAAGACAGCAAACCCGCTGTGCCTGACGCGGCAATGGCTAAATTATTCGAGCGTTTATATCGGGTGGATGATTCGCGCAGCCGTCAACACGGCGGCAGTGGTTTAGGTTTGGCGATTTGCAAAAATATTGTGCAGGCGCACGGCGGAACGATTACCGCGCATCACAGTCAATTAGGCGGGTTAAAAATAGAAATCAAATTGCCAATCGTATAAATCACAATCATTGATAAAATCTCCGCTTCGTGAATTTTTGAGATGAAATGATGCCGACCAACCTTTTGATTGTTGAAGATGAACCGAAACTGGCGCAATTGTTAGCCGATTATTTAAGCCGTGATGGTTTTGACTGCCATATTTTGCACGATGGCGGTTTGGTGATTGACTGGGTTAAACAGCACAAAC
>CAIQWF010000180.1 GCA_903875455.1 uncultured Pseudomonadota bacterium | reverse complement strand
TTGGTTTTTTCCTGCCATTGCTGTTGATAGGCTTTAACAGCTTGCATCATCTCAGGTTGTGGCTTGGCATCAAGGTTGGCGGATTCATTTTCAACCACGATAAACGAGCCGGGAATCATCCCCATCCAGCAACTCCAGGGAACAACTCCCGCTTCTTTCGGGGTAAATTTGATCGTTTGCTGGCCTTCTTTTAACGGAATTTTCATCCCATATTGTGGAATTACAATTTCTTTATTGCATTCGTTCAACTCCACAGCGTTAATTTCCCAGCGCACCGGAATACCTTGGCGTAGCGTGAACTGATTGGGAAAATAACCGGCGCTTAACACCTTCATCGTGATGGTTTGCTCAGCGTCACAAGAAACCGATTCCGCGCTTTTCGGGGATAATTGTTGCGAGATTCGTGCCACGCAGGTATTAAAATCGTAACCGGTTCCGGCAACCGCCAGGCCGCGATTCAACATAATTACCCCCAAGGCCATCACAATCACCCCGGAGGCTTTTAACAGTTTCGGGGTTAAACTGGCCGACAAAATACTGGTGAGAAAACCGAATCCCATTAATAGCGGTAAGGTGCCGAGTCCGAAAAAAAACAAGGTGGTTGCGCCCTGTGACCAGCTGCCGGTTCCCGCCGCCATCACATACATGGCTTGCAACGGCCCGCAAATAATCATCAGCCCATTTAACAGGCCGATAATAAAAGGATTGCTGTGTTTGCGGTATTCTTTGCCGATAAAGCGCATTAAAAAAGCCGGCGGTTTAAATTCAAAATGCCGTAACGCCGGAATCACATTCAGCATGTGCAAACCGAATAAAAACAGGAACGCTCCAGCGGCAATCCCGACCATGCCTTGTGTGGCTGGAGTAAAGGCGATGATGGAGCCGAATGCGCCGAACAAGGCGCCGAACGCGGTGTAAGACAGGGTTTTGCCAATGCCGTAGAGCAAGTGCGGGTGATGGGAACGATTGCTATCGGCGGTGTTTTTGGCGGTATAGCCTAAAATCAACGGCCCACACATGCCAACACAATGAAAACTGGTCAGAAAACCAATCAACAGTAACAAGCCATAACTGACATTGCCGTGACCAATTTTCGGCATATCGGCATGATCCATAAACCAGCTATCCAGCCATAAAATAAATCCGATACCCAGCAATGCGATGATTACGGTGAACAGATTTTTTATCGCCTTAAGCACAGGGCGCGGCGGTGTTGGATTTTCGTTGGCAGTCATCGAACTTGATTTATGCAACTTTATTATTTGTGCATCGAGTGGCCTTGATGACCTTCGTGACCCGAAACCGCATGACGGGCGTGGTCGCTTAACTGAGCCTCAAAAAATTGCTGAATCGCTTCAATCACTTTCGCTTCTTTACCGACATAATTAATTTCCGCGCCATTAGGCAATTCTTTATAGGTGATACTGATTTGTTCAGGCTTGGTGTTGCGCAACACTTTTAGTCCTGGCATATCTTTGCCGTGAATTTTGGCGGGATTGGAAAAATCGCCTTTTTTGAATTCAGCCGAAATTTTGGCTAAATGCTGACGGATTAATTTGATTTGTTCGCTGTTTTTCGGGTCTTTCACTATCACTTGCTGCAAACCGCCTTGCTCAGTTTTGGAAAAAACATGCGTGGTTTTCTCCAAATCAAACGGCATTACATGCGAACCGCGCTCCGCCACTTCATCAAGACGTTTTTCGCTGGCTTTTTCCACTGCCTGAGGGGAAATGCTTGTTAATGACGCGATTAAAATGGCGGCCAGGGTGTATGGTTTCATTTGTTGTTTCCTATTTTTTGTTGAGCCGTAAGGAGTTGAGAATGACTGAAACCGAACTTAACGCCATCGCCCCGGAAGCTATCATCGGATTGAGTTTGCCCAGTGCGGCAACCGGAATTGCGACCGTGTTATAAGCGAATGCCCAGAATAAATTTTCTTTGATAATCGTGATGGTCGATGAGCTTAAACTGATGGCATCGGCGACTTTGGAAATATCGCCTTGCACCAGCGTTAAATCAGCGGATTCAATCGCAATATCGGTGCCGCTACCGATGGCAAAACCGACATTTGCCGCCGTTAGCGCCGGAGCATCGTTGATACCGTCGCCAATCATGCCAACCTGTTTACCCTGTTGTTTCAGCTCTTCAATAATTGCCAGTTTCTGTTCTGGTCTGGCATTGGCAACCACTTCTTCGATGCCAACTTTCGCAGCAATATAGTGGGCGGTTTTTTCGGTATCACCTGTTACCATCAGTGTTTCAATCCCCATCTGATGCAGTTTCGCAATAGCGCTTTTGGCATCGGCTTTAGGTTTGTCGGCAATTCCGAACACTGCGGCTTCTTTGCCATTTATCGCCATATAAATTGGAGTTTTGCCTTGTTCGGCGAACTGGGCGGCGGCAACAATTAAACCTTCGACATTGATTTGCTGCTCTTCCAGCCAGGCCCGATTGCCCAATAGCAGTTTTTTGCCATCGACTTCAGCAGCAATGCCGCGACCCGTTTCACTGCGGAAATAACTGCTTTCCTTAAGCGCAATTTTTTGTTCCTGCGCATATTCAACAATGGCTTTGCCGAGGAAATGTTCGGAATTATTTTCTGCGGAAGCGGCGAGGCCAATAATGGTTTTTTCCGCCAGCCGCGATAAATTCAGTAAATCGCTGACTTTCGGTTTGCCTTCGGTAATGGTGCCGGTTTTATCAAACACAATCACATTCAGTTTTGCCGCCACTTCCAGACTTTCGCCGTTGCGGATGTAAATGCCTTTTTTTGCCGCTTGGCCGGTGCCGACCATAATTGCGGCGGGTGTGGCTAAACCCAACGCGCAAGGGCAGGCAATCAATAACACGGTAATCGCATTGCCAAATGCCACCGCAAACGGTGCGCCTAAAGCCATCCAGCCGGCAAAAGTCAGAGCAGAAATTCCCATCACTGCGGGAACAAAAACGGCGGAAATTTTATCAACCTGTTTTTGAATCGGTAATTTCGCCGATTGAGCCTGGTCAACCATGTGGACGATGCCGGCTAATACCGTATCCATTCCCACCGCAGTGACCCGAATTTTCAACGCGCCATTGCCATTCACACAGCCGCCGATAACCCGCTGGCCGATAGTTTTTACGACCGGCATACTTTCGCCAGTGACCATCGATTCATCGACCGTGGAAAGGCCGTTAATCACATCACCATCGGTGGGGATTTTTTCGCCGGGACGAATCAGCACAATATCGCTAACTAGCAGACTTTCTACATCGACCACAAATTCAGCATCGTCTTTCAGCAACGTTGCGGTTTGCGGCTGCAAATCCACCAGTTGCCGAATTGCTTCTCCTGCTTTACCTTTCGCGCTTTCCTCCAGATAACGCCCTAACAATACAAAAGTAATAATCGCCGCTGCCGCTTCAAAATAAAGATGGCCTTTGCGTAACACCAACCCCGGCAAGCTGTAGGCGTAAGCAGAACCAACCCCTAACGCAATCAGGGTATCCATATTTGCAGCACGGTGTTTGGCCAAGCGCAGGGCTTTGCTAAAAAAAGGCTTTCCCGCCCAAAACACCACCGGCGTGACCAACACAAACTGAAGCTGATGTAGCCAGCGGGTATTTGCCATGGTCATTGCAATCGCAATTGCCGGGGTGCTTAATACCGCCGACCAGATAAAGCGTCGCCGTGCCGCTTCAACCCGCAGATGTTCTTTTTCAATCATTTTTTTGCGTTGCGACAGCGTACCCATTGGATAAGCTTTGTAGCCCAAACTTTCAACCTTGGCGCAGACTGAATCCTGGGTTAATTTTCCTGATACAGTTAAAGTTTCGGTACCAAAATTAACGCTGACCTGTTTTACCAAGGGGTCACGTTTTAACGACATTTCCAGCAATAACGCGCAGGAAGCACAGCTCATCCCTTCTACCGCTAAATCAAATTCCTGCAACTCACCTGAGAATTCAACTTTTTTGGGCGCAGTTCCGGTTTTGGCTTTATGGGCAATATTTCCCAGCACCGCATCAAGCAACACTAGCAAATTATGTTTGGGCAAATGGGCTGGATCAAACTCAATCACCACCGAACCAAGCGGAATGGTAGAGCGGACTTTTTTAATTTCCGGGCGTTTTTGCAGCAGGATTTCAAAAATATAACTGCGCTCTTCATCTTTTATTAAAACCGGAGCAACAATTCTAATCCTGCGTTTTAACTGATGAACCAGAGTGAAATTTTTGTAATTGATGTTTGCGGAATCAGTCATTTTTTAATTCCTAAAAGTAGGCAGGAGTACAAAACAGGTTTTGTACTCCCAAAAGAATTTATTTCTTAGGTTTACGGGAACGCATCAGTAAAAACAGCATATAAAACACTGCGGCCCACTCATTGCGATATTTGAACGGATTAGGAATCCACTGTTTGGTAATGTGATCCCAATGCATCCGAATTAAAAACAGCACCAGCACATCATTTAAAAAATCAATCACCGCTTTTTCAGGGTCCTGAACCAGTGCCTTGTTCTTTTTCAAACCCACTTTAGTCAGGATTTTTGCGGCCTGAACTGTCTCTTTACCATCGGTGTATTTTTCAGCAAACCATTTACTGATTTTTAAGTTTTTAACTTTATCCTTGAGATTGGATTTTGATTTAGCGGCGAGTGTCACTAATGATTGGGAATCACGCTGCTTTTTTTGCTCCAGATCGCTGATAATCTGGAATAGCTGCTTTGCCAAGGTTTTAAAATCACAAGTGGTTTCCACATAGCGAATGACAAGTTTTTGCTGGCTGCGGTAAACCTGAACCCGATAAACCCCTTCCACAGCCAAAAGTGCAGAGCTTAAGGCGTTAGCTGTCGCTACGTCACAGAACTGCGCCGGTATTTCAAAACGAAGATGCCCTTCATCCCGATAACGCAAAACAAACTGTTTTTGAATAGCCATAATTGAAGCAACCAATGAAATAAACAAAAAACGAGTGATTCTGCACCTGAGAAATCACCCGTTTTGTAGTAACACAGAGAAAAATAAAGCTGGTAGCTTAGGCGCCTTCTTCTTTGGTTTCCGCCACAATGTCTTCCAGATTTTCTTTTTGCTGCAATACGAAATCCTTGCTGCTATCAACCACTTTGGTGGCACTGGCAATAATATCTTTGCGATATTTGTAGGTCAGATAACCTGCGGCGATTCCAAGCCCGAAAACCAGAACCGGGTGTTTAGCTAATTTGCCCATGATTTTTTCTCCTGTGTGAAGCGTTGTGAATAAGGCAGAGTGTTGAACCATTTCTTTACTCATAAAAACCTCGCTTTTGTTAAAGGCGGCATTATAAAGAGATGCGCCGTGATAGTCTTGCGGTTGGGGCGTAATTATTCCTTTTTGTCTGCGCTATCAGTCAAGACCATATCTTCATGCAGCATTTGGTAAATACCCAGGCAGCCTTCACAGCAAAACTTTTTATCGCCTTCGGTGGTGTGGAGATTAAAATCGTTGATTTCAACGGTGAGTCCACAAAGATCACACGCTTTTTTTTCGTCTTTCATTGAAGTTTAAATTGGGTTGAATATTAGGAAACGCTGTGGCTTTTAATTGTATGCTGAATTAACCAGCGATTCAATCCAAGAGTTAGCGAGAATAAAGAACGGAGTGCACGCGAGTGGGCATGTTTTAAAAGTGCGCTTTTTTCGGCATTAAGGTTTAGAATGAAATCTATGTTTACTGAGCATTTTTGCCGGAATAAAACCTGATGAAAATAAAAATAATCCTTCAACTTTTTGCTATTTGCCTGATTACTTCCTGTATGCCTACCAACGATTTATTAGCCACCCCTGTGATTGCAGGAGGTTATGCTGATACCGGGATTAATAACCATATTAAAGCTGCCGCTGCATTTGCAGTGAAAACTCAAGCACAACGCGATCACACACCTTTGGAACTGGTGGAAATATCAAACGCCAGGCAACAAGTGGTGGCGGGGATGAATTATCAGTTTGAAGTCACGGTAAAGAGTGCAGAAACCTTACGCCATGCCATGGTTGTGGTTTTTCAGTCTTTAAAACAGACATACGAATTGACCTCATGGCAATGGCAGCCCGCTACAACAAAGTGAATTAATGCTTGGTAGCAGATTTAGCCACGGATGGCTTTGCTGCTGGCTTTCATCATCGCCATTCTTAATGCGCCTGTTAAACTCGCGCCCAAACCAAGACGCGCCGCAAATGCCGGAACCAAAATCATAGACGTTAAAGCAAGCCCTGTTCCTAATAGCAAGGCCGCAGTATCCCCAGCACTTTTTTCTGCAACAACATTCATCATTTCTTGTTTCATGGCATCTCTCCTCAACACGGTGAATTCTCAATTTATAGTTGTTATGCTTGAATATACTGCATAAATAATGCCAAGGCTGAGATGCTGATTTTTTCTGGGTTCAGGGGGGGGATGGTAGCTGGAGAAGCCTGAAAATTTGCTAAAAAAGCTATTTTTGTATTCGCTGAAGCGGAAAAAATAAGTTAAATAACATAGTTTTTTAAATTGCGCTGCCATTCCACTCTAGTTTCCAGAACACAAATTGGATTTAGATTGTCTTTGTGGCAGAAGACATATTGAAAATAAGTCAATTAACATAGTTTAATTAAATTTTAACCTAAGTAGTTAAACAAAAGTTATACGGTATTTAGTTCCAAAATTTGAAAGTATATCCACCACCGTTTTTTTCAAATTTGCATAACTGACGTAACACGACAAAGGCAACCATTCATATTTA
>CAIQWF010000179.1 GCA_903875455.1 uncultured Pseudomonadota bacterium | reverse complement strand
GCAGCAAAATATGCGCAAAGTCAGAAAACATCAGGGGCAATTTCCAACACAAAAAAGCTAAATTAGTTAGCTAGACTGCATAAGGCTGACAGTAACGGCTAGAGATTGACAAAATTTGTCAGTCATGATGTTTCTACTGTTTTATTTTCCAGTTTAAGATTTCATTGGCTTTTAGTGGGGTAATTTCGTCATAACTGGCAGGCACTGTCCAATCCCGTTTTTCCAGAATTATTGTTTTGGTATTTCTGGGTAATTTATAAAAATCAGCCCCATAAAAAGAAGCAAATCCTTCCAGATGCTCTAGTGCGTTTGCCTGTTCAAACGCTTGCGCATAAAGTTCTATTGCAGCGTACGCGCTATAACAGCCTGCACAACCGCAGGCGTTTTCTTTTGTATGGGTTAAATGCGGGGCACTGTCTGTGCCTAAGAAAAACTTGGGATTACCACTGGTGGCCGCTTTCACTAACGCTAAACGATGTTTTTCCCGTTTTAAAATGGGCAAACAATAATAATGCGGACGAATCCCGCCGGCTAAAATAGCGTTGCGATTGTAAAGCAAATGCTGTGGAGTGATGGTTGCAGCAATTTTGTTACTCGCCGACTCAACAAATTGCACGGCTTCTTCTGTAGTGACATGCTCAAGCACAATGCGTAAATCAGGGAATTGTTTTACTATTGCGGTTAAAGTACGTTCAATAAAAACGCGCTCGCGGTCAAAAATATCGCAATTTGCGTCCGTGACTTCACCATGTATCAGTAAAGGAAGGTCATATTTTTGCATTGCCTCCAGCACTGAATAAAGCGCGGTTAAATCACTAACTCCGGCATCAGAATTAGTGGTTGCACCTGCCGGATATAGCTTGAACGCATAAACATGCTCGGATTCTGCGGCTTTTTTAACCTCTTCAACTGTCGTTTGATTGGTCAAATACAGGGTCATCAACGGTTGAAAATCTGAACCTTTCGGTAAGGCTTGCAAAATTTCCTCACGATAATCCAACGCCATTGCCACTGTTGTCACCGGCGGTTTTAAGTTCGGCATAATAATCGCGCGGGCGAATTGCCTTGCAGTGTGGGCAATCACAGTGTTTAAAACGGCGCCCGTTCTGACATGCACATGCCAATCATCGGGTTGAATAAGCGTTAAGCTGTTCATAATGTTCGCTCTTTTTTGTAAAATAGCCGGTTATAGTAGCGTAATGGATTGAAAAATTAAATTTTGACCTCAATTCAAGGCTATATTTTTTCATTTAGACCCTCTGGTTTTTAAAACCTGGCGGTGGTCTGTTAGGTTATATTTTTTTAAGGAATTAACGAACGATGCCAATTTACGAATATCAATGTCAGGCTTGCGGACATGAGCATGAAGCTTTACAAAAACTGAGTGACGCGCCTTTAATTCATTGCCCTGCTTGTACCAAAGCGGAATTAAAGAAAAAAATTTCCGCTGCCGGTTTTAGATTGAAAGGTGGCGGCTGGTATGAAACTGATTTTAAAAGCGGTACAAAGAAAAATGTTGCCGGGGAGAATACCAGTAAACCCGCTGCCGCACCTACTCCAGCTTGTTGCAAAGGCGGAAGCTGTAGCAGTAATTAACAGTGCCAGAGACGCAACATTTTGCTTCTCTACGATATAATCTATTTATTTTTTAAACTTTGAACGAGAAAACACATAATGCGTAGCCACAAATGTGGGGAATTAAATACAACTCACCTGGAACAAATTGTTGATTTATGCGGATGGGTACACCGTCGCCGCGATCATGGCGGGGTTATTTTCATTGACTTGCGTGACCGTGCCGGTTTGGTACAAGTGGTTTTTGACCCTGATAGAGCCGACATGTTTGCGATTGCTGAATCGGTGCGTTCTGAATATGTGCTAAAGATTCAGGGTAAAGTCCGCCATCGTCCAGCCGGTACGACTAATCCCAATATGGCATCCGGTGAGATTGAAGTATTAGCCCTCGCAGTGGAAGTGTTAAACAAATCAGAAACGCCGCCGTTCCCGTTGGAAAGCGAGATTGAAGTCAATGAAGACACGCGCCTGCGCTATCGCTATATGGATTTACGCCGTCCGCAAATGCAGGAAAAAATGCGGATTCGCCGCGACATTACCCGACATTTGCGTAATTTTCTGGATGAGCGCGAATTTTTTGAAATCGAAACACCGTTTTTAACCAAGGCCACCCCAGAAGGTGCCCGTGATTATTTGGTTCCGAGTCGTACCCATCAAAATTCGTTTTTTGCACTGCCGCAATCACCGCAACTGTATAAACAGTTGTTGATGATTTCCGGCATGGATCGCTATTATCAAGTGGTGCGCTGTTTTAGGGACGAAGATTTACGCGCCGACCGGCAACCGGAATTCACCCAGCTTGATATTGAAACCTCGTTTATGAATGAGGACGATATCATGAGTATCATGGAAGAAATGATTCGCGGCCTGTTCAAAACCATTTTGAATGAAGACTTGCCGAATCCATTCCCAAGGATGCCGCACAGTGAAGCGATGGCGCGTTATGGCTCGGATAAGCCCGATTTACGCATTCCATTAGAATTAGTCGATATTGGCGAGGAAATGAAAAATGTCGATTTCAAGGTTTTTTCAGCGCCTGCCAATGATCCCAAAGGTCGCGTTGCCGCATTGCGCTTGCCAAATGGCGGTGATTTAAGCCGCAAAGATATTGACGATTTAACTAAGTTTGTCGCTATTTATGGCGCGAAAGGTTTGGCATATATCAAAGTGAATGACCGCAACGGTGGCATTGAGGGACTGCAATCACCGATTGTGAAATTTGCGCCAGCGGAAGTGTGGGAAAAAGTCTTAGTCAAAACCGGCGCACAAACCGGCGATTTGATTTTCTTTGGTGCTGATAGAGCCTCGATTGTCAATGAAGCCTTGGGTGCGTTGCGGGTGAAACTGGGTTTGGAGCGCGGCTTGGTGAACAGCAAATGGCAGCCGATGTGGGTGGTGGATTTCCCGATGTTTGACTGGGATGAAAAAGAAAACCGCTGGAATGCGATTCATCATCCGTTTACCGCACCAAGTTGCAGTGTGGAAGAGCTGGAAAGCAACCCGGGCGCAGCATTATCACGCGCTTATGATTTGGTGTTAAACGGCACTGAAGTAGGCGGCGGCTCGATTCGGATTCATCGCACGGAAATGCAATCGCGGGTATTTGATTTATTAGGGATTGGTAAAGAAGAGGCGCAAGAAAAATTCGGCTTTTTACTGGAAGCGTTGAAATACGGTTGTCCTCCGCATGGCGGGATTGCGTTTGGGATGGATAGATTGGTGATGTTGATGACTGAATCACACTCAATTCGTGAAGTAATTGCCTTCCCGAAAACTCAATCAGCGGCATGTCCGTTGTTCAATGCACCGGCCAAAGTTTCTGAGCTGCAATTGCGGGAGTTGGGCATTAAGTTGCGTAAACCGGATGTGAAAGAAACGCAAGAATAGTAGTCTGCGCAAACCTGTCAGGTTTTAAAAACCTGACAGGTTTTTATTTTCTAAGTAGGTGTCGCTATGAACTTGAAATATAAAACCGATGAGCGAATTAGCGAACAAGAATATCTTGAAGGCGAATTAATCAGCGACATCAAACATGAACTGATTGACGGCTACGCTTATGCAATGGCAGGAACGAGTGCTAATCACAATCGAGTTGTAATGATGCTGGTACGAAAATTAGGTGAGCATTTAGATAATACGCCGTGCGAGCCTTTTGCATCAGATATGAAAGTCAAAGTACAAGAGGATTTTTTTTATCCTGACGTGATTGTCGCTTGTAATCAAGAAGAAGCTTATTTCACAGAAAATCCACTGATTATTATTGAGGTATTATCAAAATCTACGCGGCAAAAAGATTTGTCATTAAAGAAACTGCGTTATCAAAGTTTGCCGAGTTTGCAGGAATATGTGGTGATTGAGCAGGATTTTGTCGAGATTGAGATTTTTCGTAAAAAAAATCATTGGCAATCAGAGCATTATTTTTTAGGCGACAGCGTCTATTTTTCCTCAATTGATTTATCTATTCCGGTGGAAGTGATTTATAGTCGGGTAATGAATGAAGAAATGTTAACGTTTTTAGCGCGAAAAGATATTCCAAGAGAGTAATAATATTCATATTTTAGTGTTGCCGATATTTTTAATTAAAGCCGTACAAATTAAAATTTGTATGACTTTCAACGTGAGTTTCTCCCATGACTTTACCCATTCAAAACTACGCCCTGCTCAGTGACGAAGAATGCGATGAATTAATCATCGCCGCCAAACAAAAATTAGGCCAACGCTGCATTATTTTAGGCCATCACTATCAACGTGATGAAGTATTCAAACATGCTGATATTACCGGCGATTCGTTAAAACTTTCCAGAGAAGCCGCCAAATCTGCTGCGGAATATATTGTGTTTTGCGGCGTGCATTTTATGGCGGAAGTCGCTGATATTTTATCTCGCCCGGAACAAATTGCGATTTTGCCGGATATGGCGGCGGGCTGTTCAATGGCGGATATGGCTAATAAAGTCAATGTGGAAAAATGCTGGCAACAATTAGCTGAAATCATTGATGTCGAGAACACCGTCACACCTGTCACTTATATTAATTCCGCCGCTGATTTAAAAGCCTTTTGCGGTAAGCATGAAGGCATTGTTTGCACCTCCTCAAATGCACGGAAAATTCTGGAATGGAGTTTTTCCAGACGTGAAAAAGTGCTGTTTTTTCCCGATCAACATTTGGGGCGCACCACAGGGTATTTAATGGGAATTCCTCTGGAAGAAATGGTGGTGTGGGATTTTGATAAACCACAAGGCGGTTTGACGGTTGAGCAAATTCAAAAGGCGAAAATCATTTTGTGGAAAGGTTTTTGCTCGGTGCACCAAGTCTTTAAACCCGAACATATCGACAATTTTTTGGCGCGTTATCCTGAGACCAAAGTTGTCGCGCATCCTGAAGCCTGTTTTGAAGTGTGCCAAAAAGCCGATTACATCGGTTCAACGGAAATGATTTTAAAAATTGTCCGCGAAGGTGAGCCGAATACGCGCTGGCTGGTGGCAACCGAATTGAATCTGGTGAATCGTTTGCATGAAGAATGTAAATCACAAGGTAAAAATGTACATTTTATGTCGCCAACCTTGTGTATGTGTTCCACCATGTTTAGAACTGATCCGCAGCATCTGGCTTGGGTACTGGAAAATCTGGTTGCAGGTACTGTAGTTAATCAGATTAAAGTGAATGAGCAAGATGCAATGCTAGCGAAAAAAGCTTTGGATAATATGCTTTCAGTTGTTTAATTAAGTGTTAGTGAAAACTCAGATTTGTACGTTTTCACTGACATATTATGACAATTACGTTACAATATTTTCTTTGCGTTAAGAGAAAAAACAATGCGAATTCTGAAATTTGAGCAGCATCATTTTGGTTTTGGCGAGGTAGGAATGCCTTTAAGTATTCATCTAAAAATCATTCTTGCCTTTGTGACTGTTAATTTGATTGGAATGTTTTATTTGGAGTTGTTCCATGTAATTTTGGAAATATTCCATATCCTGTTTGAATATGCTGAAGAGTTTCTGGACGTAGTTGTTGAGCATTTTCTTGAAACTGACACTCATGAAACTCAGGTTATCGTTTTTTACATTCTTTCTCCCGCAATTTTCCTCCTGCTTTATCTTCTTTATCGTTTGTTTCCGCGATTTTATTTCAAACTGAAAAAAAATCTCCATCAGAAAAAACTTGCAACCCTTGCGCAATGGCACGCTTTGCCGTTGATTCAAAGATTTGAATGGTGGTCGTTTTTTGTCGTTTATATTTCCTACCTGGTGTTTTTCAGCTTTTAGCTTGTCTAACGAATTCAAAAATGAAAGCTGTTGTAAAATAGCGACATAGTAGTATGTTCAGTGGCTTTTTGGCGAAACTGTAACAAAACTGTAACAAATCTGTCGCGAAACTGTCATTTTTCTGCATTAACCTTGCCTTATTTTTTAATAACTATTAAGAGCAAGGCATGAAATTATCCAAACTTACATTGGCAGTCGCTACCACGTTAGGAGTAAGCCTATCATCGGCAGCATTTGCTATTGACCTTTATGTTGATACCAAAACCAAACAGATTTTTGCAGAACCTGGAAAAGGTCGTGTGTTAATGGGAAAATTTGCACATGTAGACGAAAAAAAAGACGCATACCATAAGCATCATGAAGGCGAGCATGACTTTGCTGACATCAAAGCGATTCAAGAAGATTTAGACTTAAAACGCAATGAAATAAAAGCTTTAGAGGAACACATGACTGAGTCTGAAAAAGTCAAAGTGACGATGGACAAAAAAGGTCTTCAAGTTCGTTCCGCAGACAATGACTTTAAATTTCGCTTTGGCGGTCGTATTCATGCGGATGCTTCATACGCGGGCAGCGATAATTATTTTCAAGGCGTAAATCATGTTCAAGCCAACGATGGCACAGAAATACGCCGCGCTCGGATGAGAATGGAAGGTGTGTTCTTCCAAGATTGGCTGTTTAGAACCGAAGTTGATTTTGCTGGTGATGCTGTCGCTGTAAAAGATGTTTATTTTCAATATCTTGGCGTACCTGATTTAGTCATTACCGCTGGACAACAAAAGCAAAACTTTAGCCGCGAGTTGCAAGAAAGTTCTAATGATATGATGTTTATGGAACGCTCTTTAATGAACGTGTTAAACGCGCCTGTCGTTGACCGCGCGATTGGTTTAAATCTGGAAAGTTTTGGCAAAAATTACACCGCTAAATTAGGGGTGTACGGCAATTCGATTAAACCACAAGCGAACACTTTAGCGACAGCAACGGGAGTTGCAACCAACGGTACGAATGTCGGTGACGAAGGCTGGGGCATTTCATCGCGTTTAGCTTACGCACCCATTAATGAAAAAGGCGAGTTAATTCATATCGGTGTCGCAGGAAACTATCGTATTCCAGATCAAAATACGGAAGTTGCTAAAAGTAAAGCACTTCAATATGCGTACCAAACCACCAATATGTCTGGCTTTGACCCTCTCAAACAAGCAATGACAGGCGTTAAAGATATTAAAATGTTGGGCTTGGAATTTGCTTCGATTTACGGACCTTTTTCGCTCGGCGGTGAATACACGCGCACTTGGATAGATCGTAAAGGCAACACAGGTGCAATTGCAAACCAAAATGTAAGTTTTGATGGTTGGTATGCAGATGCCGCCTATACGTTGACGGGCGAATCACGCACTTATAAAAACGGCAATATGACGTATTTAGAACCTGCTCATCCTTTCAATCCAAGCAAAGGCAATTGGGGCGCAATCGAATTGGCTGCGCGTTATTCTGCGGTTGATTTGAATGATGGATTAGTGGCAGCAGGCGGTATTCAAGGCGGTAAGATGTCTGAAATCACTGGCGCATTAAACTGGTATTTTAATAGCAATTTCAGATTGTTAGCGAACTATACACATATTTTAAGTGTCACAGGTTCGCCGCTGACGACAGCTCCAACAAACGTAGTAGGCAATCAAAAAATGGGCGGCGACATGGGAACATTCATGTTACGCGGACAAGTTGCATTCTAAATCTAAACGGATAACTCAGGAATTTAAGCCTACATTACACAAAGCCTTTGGGAGATTTCTCAAAGGCTTTTTTATTTTCTGGCGCTTAACGCTTGGGTTTACCATCTCCAAACGCATTCAATGTGGCTTCAAAATAGAAAAAGTTAGTGGCTTGGTCTGTGTAGGGGCCGTTAGCGGTAGCCAGACTTTTGGAATAGCTACCTGGTTCAAAGCGGGAATAACTCACGCTCCAATCAATATAGGGATTTAATTGATGCCGCACACGCACATCAAACTCCTGTCCTACAAAGTCGCCAACTCTTTTTGCTGTGTCTGACAGACTCGCTTTGGCCCATTTATCGGTGCCACTGGCTAACCAGAAGGCACCATAACCGGCATCAACCCGCAAATCTTTGTAGGGGGTAAATTCAATGCGGGCTTTCGGACTGCTGATATTCGTCCAGGTGAAAGTATCATTTCGCGACCAAGGCTGGTTAAAGCCGTACAAACTGTTAAACGTACCGCTCACTCCATCTTTTGAGCTTTTATCGCCTGAGCCATAGCCATAAAATACGCTGGCTCTGGGTTTCCAATCATGGTTAAAGGTGTAACCTAATTCCAGAGAGTAAGCAATCGCATCTTGACGTAAGAAAACTTGTTTTTTCGTGTTGAATTGCCCATTGGCTTTTGAGGCAGTTCCATTACCCACACGTCCAAATTGTTTATTAACGTCGGCATCAAAATCGAAGCCACTATCGCCCAAAACCCCATACAACCTAAGACCGGGAGCGTAAATTTTTGAGTCATTGGTTTGACTGGTCGGAATTTTGTCATAAGGACTGCCGTCGACCTCCAAGCCAAAAAAGTAAGGCTGAATCGTGACATATTTTGACCATTCTTTGATGCTCAAGACGCTACCAAAAAGCCAAGTGCGTTCATCGGAACGGTCGAATTGGTACTTCAATCTCTCAACGGGGTGGAAAGCGAAAGTATCCAAATCCCAGTTATTTTCTTTTTTACCAAACCGCACCCGGAAACCGTCATAACTATTGGCGGTGTTACGAAACTGGTTGTTGGCAAATAATCGTTTATCAAGCAATTCAAAGGATTGTCGACCGGCCCGAATACTTAAAGGACGGTTTAAACCTAGTGCATCTTCAAAGTAGAGTTCACCATAAGCCTGGATTAAAGTAAATTCATCGACATCATTTACGGTTGGTTCATACTTGCTGTTATACATGCGAGAATCTTGAAACTCCACCACTGCCCGCAATGGGTCGAGAATATTTTTTATTCCTAAATAACCTCGGGTTCTTAATAAAAACGGGTTATCAGGGGCGTTGCGATAAACGGTCGCGCCTGTTGAGGTGGTAATACTTCGATAATCGTTTTCCCGGTATTCATAGCGGGTGCGAAAATCCAGCCCCACATCCAGCCAGGTCACATCTTTAAACTGCTCAAACTGGGTTTTGCTTAAATTACGCACATAAGACGGTGGATCAGACTCAGGTTCAACCCGATAACCGCGTGTTTTAACATAAAAGTCCGGGGCAGTTTCTTTAGCCACTTCCTTTTTTCTTTCTTCAATTTTGGCCGCTTCTTCTTGCTGGCGTTGTAGCTCAATTGCTTCATCTTCGGCAGAAGCTGCATTTGCATTTTGAATACTGCCAACACCTAACAACGCTTGAATAGCGGCGGTTAGTAAAATAAGTTTTGTGTTTTTCATTTGTTCTCTCGATACAGGAATATTGGTAAGTTTGGTTGTGAGTTATTATTTGATTTGCATAGTAACCAAAATTATTTTTCCAATAAAGCTATGTTTTTTGATATGTATATCTGCTAATTCGATGCTTGCGCAATAGAAAAGATAACAAAGAGTTGTCTGCTTTTTATGGAGTGAACCCAATCAGAAATAAATTCTTAAGGATATAGTCAAAAATAACTTCCCGATTTTTAAATTCACCGTTCGCCCAGAGCTTGTCGAAGGGCATTGTGGTTCGACAAGCTCACCACGAACGGATTCAGGGAAATTATTATTGACCGAATCCTTATCCCTTGGCTGTAACAAACTCGGTTAATAACGTCATTGCATTCGCCATACCTTTTTCCAAATGCCGCTCAATTTCCGCCATGGTAATTTCGCCTGCTGATTTTCCTGCGGCCCAGTTTGCAACAACTGCCAGAGAGGCATAGCTTAATTCCAGTTCCCGCGCCAACGCCGCTTCCGGCATTCCGGTCATGCCCACCAAATCGCAGCCATCTCTTTCCATACGGATAATTTCCGCTGTAGTTTCCAGACGCGGTCCTTGCGTACAACCATAAGTGGCAATGGGACTGACAGGCAGATTAATACTGGCGGCGGCGTTAATTAGCCCTGCCCGTAGCGGTTGGCTGTAAGGATAGGTAAAATCAATGTGTTGAACGGCGGCGTCGTTTTCAGCAAAAAAAGTATGTTCACGCCCATAGCTGTAATCAATAATCTGGTCAGGAATTGCCAGATGTGCCGGCGCCATGTTGCGGGTAATTCCACCGACGGCTGCCACTGCAATAATCCGCGTAACCCCCAGTTCTTTTAAGCCCCAAAGATTGGCGCGATAATTGATTTTGTGTGGAGCAATACGGTGTGGATTGCCATGCCGGCTTAAAAAAATAATTTTTTTGCCGTGCAGTTTTCCAAATACATAATCTGCTGAAGGTATACCAAACGGGGTTTTCAGCGCCTGGGTGCCGATAATTTCCAGCTTCGGGATTTTAGCCAGGCCACTGCCGCCGATAATTGCTAACGTCATGTTGATTCCTTGCAGGCGTAAATGCCGGCCGCATTGCGTAAATAGCCCTTGTAATCCATACCATAGCCAAAAATATAGCGGTTTTCGACTTCCAGGCCGACAAAATTGGCTTGAATTGGCTTGGTATAGCCTAAATTTTTGTTCACCAGCACTGCGCTATAAATCGAACTGGCACCTTGTTCACGGCAATAATCATAAATTGCAGATAAAGTGATGCCTTCGTCGAGAATGTCATCGACTATCAATATTGTTCTGTCTTTGAGGTCAGTACGCGGCTTTTGGATCCAGTCAATTTCACCGCCGCTGGTTTGGTTACGATAACGACTGGCATTAATCGCATCGAGCGTTAATGGAAAATTCAGCCGGGTCATAAGCTTTCCACCCAACACAATGCCGCCGTTCATTACGCACAACAATAACGGGTTGCGTTCTGCCAGAAACAGGTTGAGGGTTTCGGCGATTTTATCAATTGCAGCTTCCACTTCCGCTTCGCTGTGAAGCAAGTCGGCGTTGCTTGCAACCTGTTGAATTTCATTAAGCATTGGCAATTTCCCTAAAGGTTTGAGAAAGATGCTGCCAATAACTCAGCTGCTGCAATTCTGGCAAAGTGGTGGTATTGATTCGGCCTTTCATGGCAGATAAACGCTGTTCGCGTTTGGGGTTTTCTGTGACTGGCAGACTCTCCAGCACTTGGGTGGCGGCGGCTGGATTATTGCAGACCAGCACCATATCACAACCCGCTGCGATGGCCAGTTTTGCCCGTGCTGGAAAATCCCCCACCGAAGCGGCGCCTTCCATGCTTAAATCATCACTGAAAATCACGCCGTCAAAACCTAATTCATCACGCAGAATTTCTTGCAGCCAAAATGGCGAAAAGCCTGCCGCTTCCGGGGCAATGTTGGGGTAAACCACATGTGCGGGCATAATTCCTTCCAAACCTTCCATAATCAGTTCCTTGAAAGGGAGCAAGTCTTTTGCGCGGATGCTAGCCAAATCACGCTCATCAACCGGCAAGGTTAAATGAGAGTCCAACGCCACTGCCCCATGCCCTGGAAAATGTTTGCCGGTTGCTGCCATTCCGGCTTCATTCATTCCGGCTCTGAAGTCGCTGGCTAATTGAGTTGCCAAATGTTGATCTGTTGCAAAAGAACGGTTGCCGATGACTTCGCTGACACCGCAATCAATGTCCAGCACTGGCGCGAAGCTGAAATCTACCCCAACCGATAATAATTCCGCTGCCATCAACCAGCCTGCATCCAACGCCAGTTCGGGGTGCTCTGCAAAAAATGCCGCCGGTGGCAAGCGGGTAAAACCATTTTGAAAACGCTGCACCCGGCCTCCTTCCTGATCAACCGCGATTAAAATATCACCTTGGCGGGCAGCACGAATTTCTGTAATTAATGCGCTGACTTGTTGCGGGTCTTGATAGTTGCGCGAAAACAGAATAATCGCCCCGGTATTGGGATGATTTATTTTTTCTTTTTCTTCTGCGGTTAGAGTGAGGCCGGCAACATCAATCATCACCGGCCCGAATGGAAGTTTTTGTGTCATGGTTTTGTTTTCCTGTTATCTATATCTATTAAAAGGATTTTACCAGTAATCGTTGCAATTCACCGTCTGTTCACCCTTTTTGGTATAGTTTACCGGAAAGTTTATCAGCTTATTAGGGGGGGGGATCATGAATACCTTTATTAAAGGCATTATCGTAATTTTCGTATTGCTGCTGTCAGGATGTTATGTTCAGCCGTGGGGATATCGGCATGGATACTACGATAGCTCATATAACAGGAGTTATAGTAACGGCTACTATAATAGCGGTTACTACAATAATGGTTATCGGTCAGGTTATCAAAACACTTATCCTAATCGTGGCTGGGAAGGGAGGGAGCACCATGAAGGAGGGGAGCGTCATCATGATAACGATGGTTATAACCGCTCTGGCCGGAACTGGCAAGGCGGGTATCGGGGCGGACGGCATTAAGGCAGCGGCTGTTATTAGTTATCCGCTGTAAAACTTGGGAGTTTTCCCAGTCTATTGAGCTGGTGTTGGTGGGCGAAACAACCTGCCCACCTTAAGATTTTACCGGTAACGGTGGATATTAATTATTCACCCGCCCGGACATCAAATTCGATTTTCCAGCGGCTGTTATCGCGCTGGGAAACGGCATGAAGCTCCAATGTCCCGACTTCTGTCACTGTGGCGCGTAAATGTACAGGTACCACTTCTCCGGCTCGATGGCCATCTTCGGGTAAAGTGATTTCAATCTCATCCAGTTCTTCCAGTTCCTCATCCTGCCAGTAATCCAGCCGTGTTCCTACCGTATCTTCACGGCGGGTCTTGGAGGCAAAAAAGCGGAACCGAACCGGTTCGCCAATCACCAAACCAAACTCATCATCCGGCAACACCACTTCGGTGCCTTCTTCCATGCCAAACGGCGCTAAACATAAAGCTTCAATTTCCGGTGGGAGTCCAGGGATTGCCGGCATCGCACTTTCTATGCCGACGTAATAACAGGCAGCTGTGCCGCCTTTAATCCGCACACCTTTGCCTTTGCGCACAAAGCCATAATAAGCGGCACCGCGAGCCACTGCCAAATCCAGATCAGCACCGGACAATAACCGCGCCGCTGGAGCTTGTTCTGCCGACAACCATTCGTTCAATACTTCCATTAAGCGAGTCGCCAGGGCATCGGCTTTTAATACCCCGCCATTAAACAACACCGCAGTTGGATGCAAAAATGTTGCCTGCTCAGGAATCGAGATATCCTGCAAATCCGCAGTTGCGGATAATTGTTTGGCCAAAAATGCCGCCAGGTGGCGGGTAATTCCGGCATCTTGCGCATAAGGCAAGCCGGCAGTACGTAAACCGGCGCGGGTTCTGCTAATCGGTTTATCACTGGCAGAAACTTTTGGCACAAAACCTTCTACCAGGACCCGGTTGACTTCTTCGCGGGTTAATTCGCTGCGCAAGGTGCCGCCGATTAAAGAAGAGCCGCGACTTGCCACAACCAACGGAATTGCATCAATGCCGGCTTGCGAAAACAGTTTTTCTTTGGCATCACGACAGCTGTGCGTTAGCGCTTGCACTTGCCAAGGCTCTAAGCGCTTACCGTCTTTTTCTATTTTTGCCTTGATTGTGTAGGCCAGGGCCAAATCCATATTGTCGCCGCCCAGCAAAATATGGTCGCCGACCGCTACCCGGGTCAGTTCGAGATTGCCATTCTGCTGAGTTACCGCGATTAACGACAGGTCAGTGGTACCGCCGCCGACGTCCACCACCAGAATAATATCGCCGACTTTGGCATGATTTCGCCAATCGCCAGAGCTTCTTTCAATCCAGCTATACAGGGCAGCCTGGGGTTCTTCCAGCAAAATCGCCTGTCCCAAATCTAAAGAACGAGCAGCTTCCACGGTGAGTTCCCGCGCTGCCGGATCAAATGAAGCCGGTACGGTAATGGTTAAATCCTGCTCCGATAGCGGAAAATCAGGGAACTGGTTTTCCCAGGCTGCCTGCAAATGTTCCAGATAAGCCACTGTGGCTTGAAAAGGCGAAATTCGCTCGATTTCTTCCGGTGAATCCGCTGGCAGAATCGGAGATTTACAGTCCACACCTGCATGACACAACCAGCTTTTGGCACTGGCAACCAGACGAATCGGGGTTTTGCTGCCGAGATTGCGGGCAATATCGCCAACCAAAAATTCAGGTTCTGTTGTCCAGGGTAAGGCTTTATCGCCGCTGGTCATTTCAGCGGCGTGGGCGAGATACACAAAAGACGGTAACTGCATTTTGTCTTCTACTGTGCCCGGCGCGGTGAGCTGCGGAATCGGCATTACTTCCAGAATGATTTGTTCATCTGTAGTCTGGCTCAAATCAATGTAAGACAAAACACAGTGCGTGGTTCCCAAATCAATCCCGACTGAAAATCTCACACCTTCCGCTGTCGGCTCAACCCATTCAAGGCTTTGCGCTTCACCGGTTGCGACATCCCATTCTTCAGACGTCGGCGCTTCTGATTCCACTGCGGCATCGAGATTTTCATCACCGGCATTGTCTTCCGGTTCAGAGGCAGGATTCGATTCTGGCATTTCTGTGGCCACAGCTGCGGTTTCTGCTGTCTGCCCGGTAACGCCGGGATTGCCTTCTTCTTTGGGTTTTACATGTCCAAACAAACCTTTAATCATAATTCTACCTCGGCGGGGGCGATAATTTTCGCATCATGTCCTGAGGTTAATTTTGGCAGATTCATTTCACTCACCTGCCAGCCTTTGTGGATTAAATGACCGGTAAACGGCGCATTGCCAACAATATTGCCGGTTAAACGCACCCGTGTGGCATCGAACCCTTGTTCCAAAGTGACTTTGCTGCCTTCGGACTCATGAAATACCGTATCGAGGGTGAAATGTTCTTTTATCACCTTGCTACATCCTTCATGCACTACACGGGCGGCAATTCCAACATCGGCATCACTGTAAGCGGCAACGTTTTCCTGAATAAAATCCAGAAAACGGGCTTCTTTTTGCAATAAGCCCAATAATTGCAAGGCGGCATCAGGAGTGGATTCTTTCAATACAATCGGAGGCGGAGGTGGGGACTGCACAATTTTTTCCACTTCCACGATTTTTTCGACAATTTTAACTTCCGGTTCCGATTTGACCACTGCTGGAGCTTTTTTGCCGGCTTTGGTTAAAGTCACCACTAAAGTAACCAGCAAGATAATCACCATCACCGCCAACACCGCAACCGCGCCTGCCAGATAAACATGAAAAAGGTCGAAGGTAGTCGGGGTCAAGTTTAAATCAATCATATATTTATCCATGAGTTTATTGACCTGCTTTTTTCGCCGCATCCCTGAACATTAACTCTGCCAGTACGTTACGGGCAGTTTGAATGCGCATTTTTTTCAATTGCCGGTCAGCAATCACCGCCGGAACTTTTTCACTCAAATACGCATCACGCATTTTTGCCAATACCGGCTCGCATTGTTTAATGACGCTATCAGTAGCCTGACGTGCTTCAACGGCGGCGTAGGCCGGTTTTTGCATTTCGGTGCCGACACAGGTTTTGTATTCATAACTAACCGCCTGAACTTTTGCAATTAACGCATCACTGAGTGTGGTGTCAGCCCATTCTTCTGCGGCAGGTGCGGCAGCCGGTGCTGCTGGCGCAGCAGACAATAGTCCTGAATAAAACAAGGCGGCAATTATTAAAAACTGTTTCATGGTATTTTCCCCATTGATGATATTGTTAGGTGCGAGATTTTCGCGCATGAATAAAAAACGATTCCTGAATGCTATTTTAAGCTTTTATTAGGATAACAGCTAAATCATTAATGATGACATAGGATTAAATTTTCAAGTTAATGTTGTGGCAGCTTTTGGCGAGTTTTCAAAAAGTTTTTGCTGATTTGGGTAAAATATCTGCTTTGTAAATGTAAGATACTGGTTTTATGTATAAATATAGTGGACTTGTGGTTCATCAAAGTCACGATGATGACGGCATTATCGAAGTGGTTGACAATGCCGGGATTCGCGCTCTGCATTTTGGCTCGGAGGCCAGACAAACCACCATGTCATTGGCTGAGCCTGATAAACTGCTTTCCCTTTACGCCCGCACCATGATGGCGTGGTTATTGTTCAAGGAACGCAGCGACAATTTATTGATGATAGGCTTAGGCGGCGGGGTTTTGCCAAAATACTTTCTGAATAACTTCCCCGATGGCCAGATTAAAGTGATTGAGTATCGGCGCAGCGTGGTAAAAATTGCCCACAGTTATTTTGGTTTGCCGTTAAGTCCGCGTCTAAAAATCAAAATTGAAGATGCCGCGACTTATATGCGCAGGCAAAGCGTAAAACACGAGGCGCAGCATGATTTGATTCTGGTGGATGCGTTTGACCACGAAGGCATGGCGGAAGCGGTGACCCAGGCGGCTTTTTTCGACAGCTGCAAAACCCTGTTAACCGATGACGGGCTGATGGTGATGAACTTATGGGGCACGAATAAATATTTGTTCAATCAGATTGCCTGGAATCTACAGCAAGTGTTCAGCGAGAATATGTTATTTTTGCCGGTACGCGGTCGCGGTAACGTTATCGGTTTTGCCTTTAACGAAAAATTTCCCAAAGCGGAATTAAAGCAGCTTAGAGTCAGAGCCTTGGAGCTGGAAAAAAGCTATCAGCTGGAATTTCCTGACTTTGTCAGCGACCTGAAAAAACATAATCCCAATACTTTCCATCGAGTTATAAAAACATAATGCACACCGCCAAAAACATTTTCAGCTATAAAAAATATTGGGCCAGCCGTTTCGGGGCAAGTCCAGAATTGCCGATGACTCGTGCACAAATGGCAGAACGCGGTTGGGATGAATGCGACATTATTTTAGTGACCGGCGATGCTTATATTGACCATCCCAGTTTTGGCATGGCCTTAATCGGGCGGTTGCTGGAAGCGCAAGGTTTTCGGGTCGGGATTATTTCCCAGCCGGACTGGAACAGTGCCGATGATTTTCGCCGCCTGGGAAAACCGAAGTTATTTTTTGGTATTACCGGCGGCAATATGGATTCAATGGTGAATCGGTATACCTCGGACAAAAAAATCCGCTCCAATGATGCCTATACCCCGGATGGCGTAGCGGGAAAACGTCCTGACCGGGCGGTGAATGTGTATTCGCACCGTTGCCGCGAAGCTTTTAAAGACGTGCCGATTATCATCGGTGGCATTGAAGCGAGTTTACGCCGGATTGCGCATTATGATTACTGGTCAGACAAAGTGCGGAAATCGGTGTTGATGGACTCGAAAGCGGATTTGCTGGTGTATGGCAACGCTGAGCGGCAGGTGGTGGAAATTGCCCATCGACTGGCAAATGGCGAATCTATTGCCGATTTAAAAGGGATTCGCGGCACGGTGCATTTCGTCAAACAGATTCCGAGTGGCTGGGCGGTGAAAGACTCGACCGATATGGATAAACCGGGTGTAGTAATGTTGCCGCAAAATCCGTATCAGGAGCAACCGGCTTGCGAACAAAAGTCCGGCGAAGCTGTTAATGGCAGCGGTGAAAACGTTATTCAATTTAGCAAACATATCAGCAAAGCGATTCGCGGCAACACTGTGGTGCGTTTGCCAGCTTATGATGCGGTGAAAGATGACCCGATTTTGTATGCCCACGCCTCCCGGGTGATGCACGCTGAAACTAATCCTGGCAATGCGCTACCGATGATACAGCAGCATGGCACCCGCCTGATCTGGATTAATCCGCCGCCGATTCCGCTGACGATGGCAGAAATGGACGGCGTGTTTGATTTGCCTTATTCGCGCTTGCCGCATAGTTCTTATGGCAAAGCCAACGTACCAGCGTTTGAGATGATTCAGCATTCGGTCAATATCATGCGCGGCTGTTTTGGCGGCTGCACTTTTTGTTCAATTACCGAGCATGAAGGGCGGATTATTCAAAGCCGTTCCGAAGACTCGATTATTCGGGAAATTGAAGCAATCCGCGATACTTCGCCGGCTTTCACCGGTCATATTTCGGATTTAGGCGGCCCGACTGCAAACATGTATCGGCTGGCCTGCAAAGACCCGAAAATTGAAGCTTCCTGTCGCAAACCGTCCTGCGTTTATCCGGGGATTTGTCCGAATTTGAATACTGACCATTCCCATTTGATAAAGCTTTATCGCCGCGCCCGCAAGCTGCCAGGAATTAAAAAGATATTTATCGCTTCGGGCTTGCGTTATGACCTGGCAGTCGAATCACCAGAATATGTGAAAGAGCTGGTGACGTATCATGTCGGCGGCTATTTAAAAATTGCGCCGGAACATACCGAGCAGAATGTGCTGTCGAAAATGATGAAGCCGGGGATGGGAACCTACGACCGCTTTAAAGCCATGTTTGATAAATATTCCAAAGAGGCGAAAAAAGAGCAGTATTTAATTCCATATTTTATTGCCGCGCATCCGGGTACCACCGATAAAGATATGTTGAATCTGGCGATATGGCTGAAAAAGCATGATTTTCGCGCTGACCAGGTGCAGGCGTTTTTACCGTCGCCAATGTCAATTGCTACCGCGATGTATCATTCCGGCAAAGACACTTTGCATAAGGTGAATCGCCAGGCTGCTGATATTTCGATTCCGAAAGCGGTGAAACAGCGGCGGCTGCATAAAGCATTTTTGCGTTATCACGATCCTGAAAATTGGCCAATGCTGCGGGAGGCTTTAAAAGCCATGGGGCGGGCGGATTTGATTGGTAATGGCAAACAGCATTTGGTTCCTGGGTTTCAGCCAAAGGGATTTGCGGATTCAAAATCGAATCACAAGCCGTTTGCGAATAAAGCAAGAAATTCCAAAGCTAAACCGTTTAAAACCAAACAGGTTTTTTAAAATATCTAACACCGGCTAATACGCTCTGGCGCAAACCCAGACTTCAACGGTTTGCGCTCCTGCCTTTTTTAGTACGCCTGCAATTTCCGCAACTGTCGAACCGGTTGTCATCACATCATCCAATATTGCAACATGCGAATAATGTAAAGGTTTGCTGACGGAAAAGGCATCTCTGATATTCGTGTGCCGCTGTTTGGCGGGCAGACTCACCTGATGCGGGGTATTTCGGTGTCGTACACAGGCGTTAAGTTCCAGCGGAATCTTCAGCTGTCTGGCAACCGTTCTGGCAATTTCAATGGATTGATTAAAACCGCGCTCCCGATAGCGATGTTTATGCAGCGGCACAGGAATAATACATTCAGCTCGCTGTGTTTGTTGTTGCAGTCGTTCAGCCAACAACGTTCCCAATAACCGCGCATTTTTATAGTTATCGCTGAATTTTAATTGCCTCACCAGATTACGCATAATCCCCTGATAAGCAAATGGTGCGACTGTGCAATCATAAGTCGGTGAATTTTTTAGACATTGTCCGCAAATAGTCTCAGGTTGTGAAATTTCAGTAACAGGATTGCCGCATTGATAGCAACAATCGTTATTTTCAATAAGCTGATTTAAACAGGCTTGGCAAATATCTTTTTTGGCAAAACTGCGGTTGTCGCAGAAAATGCAGGTAGGAGGGAATACGCAATCCTGTATAATATTAAGCCAGTTGTTTACCATTTTTATTCATTCAGGTTGACAAATTCAGGATTTGTCAGCGAAAAGTTATTATTTTGGAGATTATACGCAATGTCAGTCATTCGTCACGATTGGACTTTAACCGAAGTGCAAGCTTTATATGCTTTACCCTTTAATGATTTGATTTTTCAGGCGCAAACCATTCACCGGGAAAATTTTGATCCGAATCAAATTCAGGTCAGCAGCTTGTTAAGTATTAAAACCGGTTCCTGTTCTGAAGATTGCGGCTATTGTCCACAAAGTGCGCGTTATGATACCAATCTGAAATCAGAAGCATTAATGCCGATTGACGAAGTGTTAAAAGTGGCGCAGCGGGCGAAAGAGCAGGGCGCATCACGGTTTTGCATGGGGGCGGCATGGCGGAAACCGAAAGACAAGGACATCGAGCGCGTGGTTGAAATGGTGCAAGGTGTAAAAGCGTTGGGAATGGAAACCTGCGCCACCTTGGGGATGCTGACTGAAAGCCAAACTCAGGCTTTAAAGGAAGGCGGTCTGGATTATTACAATCACAATCTCGATACCTCAGAAGAATATTATTCCGAAGTGATTACTACCCGTACCTATCAGGACCGCCTGGATACTCTGGCAAGAGTTCGCGATGCCGGAATTAATGTCTGTTGCGGCGGGATTGTCGGGATGGGCGAATCGGATGCTGACCGGGCAAAATTATTGATTGAACTGGCCAATTTGCCGAAACATCCTGAAAGTGTGCCAATAAATATGCTGGTGCAAGTTGAAGGGACGCCGCTGATGGGAACGGAGCAATTAGATCCGCTGATTTTTGTTAGAACCATTGCGGTGGCGCGGATTTTAATGCCGGAATCACGAGTGCGTTTGTCGGCAGGGCGCAGCAATATGACTGATGAAATGCAGGCGTTATGCTTTTTAGCCGGAGCGAATTCAATTTTCTACGGTGATAAACTGCTCACCACCGACAACCCGATGACCAATCATGATATTTCTTTATTTCAGCGTTTAGGGCTGCACTCAGGAGGTTCCAGTTACGCGCATTAAATCCAAAGGTTTGACTGCCGGTTTTCTAAAACGCTGGCAGTCACAAGAACTAAATGATGTTAGAAAAAGCCGTAAACAGTAGATTATAAAAATAACAAAACAACTCTCAGCTGCGGCTTTGTTGCACAAATCAAATTTGTTCCAAGCCTCCCCAACCCCAAAACAGTTTTATGCTATAGCAACTGTCATGGGTGT
>CAIQWF010000178.1 GCA_903875455.1 uncultured Pseudomonadota bacterium | reverse complement strand
GGCACGGGTGAAAAATCATTTGGCGTTAAAACTGGCAACCGATATTTTGCGGGAGAAAAATTATATTCTGGGAAGAGAAGTTGAAAAATGCACCCAGGAAATCATCGGCATAAAAACCGGCGTATTTGTGCATGAAATTGACGCAACAGAACTGAATACGGTGGTTCTGCAACTGGCAAAATTACTGGAAGATGACGATGCCGATTCCATTGATTATCTTGAACAGCATAATCAACTGCTGCATGGTGCCTTTCAGGTTGAGTATTCCTCAATGGAAAAGGAGATTCACAATTTCAATTTTGCTAACGCACTTGCCATACTGAAAGATGCTGCAACACAATGGCAAATTTTTTGCTGAGAATGAGAAAAAATGACTGAATCACAGCCTCAATACAAAGCAACCATCCTGGTAATCGATGATGCACCGGATAATCTGGCTCTAATGAGTGGTTTGCTCAAAGACTTATACAAGGTCAAAGTCGCCAATAGCGGTGAACGCGGCCTGAAAATCGCCCAGAGCAATGCCCCGCTCGATCTGATTTTGCTGGATATCATGATGCCGGATATGGACGGCTATGAAGTCTGTCAACGCCTGAAACTTGACCCTTTCACCCGTGACATTCCAGTCATTTTTCTCACCGCAAAATCGGAAATAGAGGATGAACAGAAAGGTTTGGATCTTGGGGCTGCGGATTACATTACCAAGCCATTTAGCCCGCCGCTGGTGTTGGCGCGAGTGAAAAACCACCTGGCATTAAAAGCTGCGACCGACTATTTTCGCGACAAGTATGACGCACTGGAAGCGGCCGTTCTGGCAAGCTTCAAAAAATAAGACCATCATGAACGAATTAAATAAACAGCTCAAGCCTACTATTCTGGTGGTAGACGACACTCCAGACAATCTGTCGCTAATGAGTGGCTTACTGAAAAACCTCTATAAAGTCAAAGTGACCAATAGCGGTGATCGTGCTCTGAAAATTGCCCAAAGCGAGACTCCGCCCGATTTGATTTTACTGGATATCATGATGCCGGAAATGGATGGCTATGAAGTCTGTGAACATTTGCAGGCTGACAGCAGTACCCGAGATATTCCGGTGATATTTTTGACGGCGAAATCTGAAGTGGAGGACGAGCAACACGGCTTGGCACTGGGAGCTGTAGATTACATCACCAAACCGTTCAGCCCCCCTATCGTACTGGCACGGGTAAAAAATCATCTGGCATTAAAAGCGATGGCGGATTTCTTGCGCGATCAAAATGAGTTTCTGGAAAAAGAAGTGCACAAGCGCACAGAGGAGGTAATGGCGATTCAGGATGCCACCATTCAGGTGGTGACTTCACTGGCAGAAACCCGCGACCCGGAAACCGGCAATCATATTCGCCGCACCCAGTTTTATGTGAAAGCTTTGGCAGAAAAGCTCAGCACTCATCCACGTTTTGCCGCAGAATTAACAGAGCGCGAAATCAAGATGATTTATAAATCAGCTCCGTTGCATGATATTGGCAAAATAGGCATTCCTGACATGATATTGCTTAAACCTGGACGCTTTACCCCAGAAGAATTTGAGATCATGAAGTCGCACACCACTAAAGGTTATGATGCTATTGAGCGGGCAGAGCGGCAATTGGGCATGAAAGTAGGTTTTTTGCAAATCGCCAAGCAAATTGCATTATCGCATCAGGAAAAATGGGATGGTTCAGGCTATCCACACGGACTGGCCGGAGATGAAATTCCACTGCCAGCACGGTTGATGGCTGTTGCTGATGTATATGATGCCCTGATCAGTCGGCGGGTTTACAAAGAGGGTATGCCCCATGAAAAGGCTCTGCAAATTATGCGTGACGGCAGAGGCTCACATTTTGATCCTGACATACTGGACGCTTTTATGGAAATTGAAAAAACGATACGAGGTATTGCGGTTTATTATGCCGACACTGATCAAGATCTAAAAGACAAGAGCGATAGCCTGTCAATTCTGCATACACTGGACAGGGAATAATCAAACCCTCTCCTGCTGATTTTCATTGTCGCTATTTTTACCAGCAGGATTGGCCGCTTGCAGTTTTAGCTTAGAGTTTCTGTCTGCTCCGTGAAAAGTCTTTCAGTATTTCCAAAGCGAGTCCGGGACGGATTCCGATTTTTGTAGGATCGAAGCCCGGCTTAAAAAACGGCGCATAGCTGACAGGTTTATCCAAAATATCCGCTTCGTTGACCAGCCGGAATCCCATGCTCCATTGCGCAAAACTGCGCTCCTGAATGGCATCGCGTTCCAAAACAATAATGCCGTGATGTCTGGGGTCTTTTTCTACACGGGTAAAGGTTTCATCAATAGCCGCCTCCTCGCCTTCAAGCACTTGCAAAAAATTGCCATCCGCGTAGAGCAACATCCCGCTTACATTATTCTTCTTATTGTTACGAACCGATGATTCCAAAATTGCATCCAGCTCAGCGTCACTTTGTTTTTTCAGCGCTGAACTTACATAGATTAGCTGTATTAAAGCCATTTCTTTCCCCTCTTAGTAGAGCTGTATAGTCTCTAGTTTTGTAAAGTCAGATAAAATGCCATTAAGAGTATCTGCTGGTGATTGCGGCAAATAAAAACTCATAATGCGCTCTGATTTTACTTTAAATGTTTACCGACTGTGAAGCATTTCAGCCGCAATAGAACTTGATAGAGACCTTGCTCAGTCTGCCTTTAAACCCTGGTCGAATTTATTGATATGACTAATAACAACAGTGAGAGTAGATTCGATAATCAGCGCTGGATTGAAATTTTTTCAGCTTTTTCTTATTGTCTGACTCTTGACAAAGAACGCCTAGCTAGCGAGTATGTAAGCTTTTAATTGCATTAGAGACCTCCTTGAACGACGATATTCCCCTTAGTATTTTACTGGCTGCGCTGATTCTGTTTTTGATTATTTCCGGTTTTTTCGCAGGGTCCGAAACGGCTTTAATGAGTCTAAACCGCTATCGTTTGCAACATTTGGTCAAACAAAAACATAGTGGCGCCATCAAAGCCCACAAACTTTTGCAAAGACCCGACCGCCTCATCAGTCTGATTTTATTGGGAAACTGTTTTGCCAATACTCTAGCCTCCTCACTTGCTACCTTGATTGCCATTCGCTTGGCCGGTGAAGAAGCTATCCCCGCCGCTGCGGCAATTCTGACCCTGGCAATGCTGATTTTCTCGGAAGTTACCCCGAAAACGCTGGCAGCGATTAAACCTGAAATGATTGCCTTTCCTTCGGCCTGGATTCACAGTTTGCTGATGAAAATCGTCTATCCGGTGGTGTGGATTGTAAACGTCTGCTCAAATCTGTTGCTGCGCATTGCCGGAGTACAGATTGCGCACGGTCATCATCATGCTTTAAACAAGGACGAGTTAAGAAGCATTCTGGTAGAAGCAGACCGATTGATTCCGCAGCGTTACCAAAAAATGTTGATGGGGATTTTAGACCTGGAATCGGCAACCGTTGAAGATGTGATGACGCCGCGCAACGAAATCACCGGCATCGATCTGGAAGACTCGATTGAAAGTATTATTCAACAGATTCAGCACAGCCCGCATACCCGCCTGCCGGTTTATAAAAAAAGCATCGACCGGGTGATAGGTTTTCTACATCTACGCATCGTGTTATCGCAAATCAGTCACAAGGATTTTGATAAACAAAAAATCACCGAGCATTTACTGAAACCGTTTTTTATTCCTGCCAGCACTTCGCTACATGAGCAAATGCAAAGCTTTAAAGCGGAAAAATTACGCATTGGTTTAGTCGTAGATGAATATGGCGATGTGCAAGGTTTGGTGACGCTGGATGATTTGTTGCAGGAAATCGTTGGCGAATTGATTACTGAGGAAATTGATGTCAAAAAGCAAGCTGATGGCAGTTATGTCGTGGATGCCAGCATCACAGTACGCGACCTGAACCGCGTGACTCACTGGGATTTGCCGACCGAAGGCCCTAAAACCTTAAACGGTTTGATTGTTGAGTTTATGGAGACCATTCCCAAAACCGGCACTTGCCTGAAACTCTATGGCTATGAAATAGAGATTCTGAAAGCCGATGGCAAAACCATCCAGTCGGTTAAATTTTGTCCGCCGCAATAACTATTCCACCAGAAGTGCAAACAGGTTTTGCATCCTCCCGTAGCAAAAATAGAACGCAAAAGATTATCTCATGGGCTTACAAGAAAATTTTGAACAAATCCCGCTAAAAGAATTCACTGAAAAAGCCTACCTGGATTATTCCATGTATGTGATTTTAGATCGCGCTTTGCCGCATATCGGCGATGGCTTGAAACCTGTGCAGCGGCGGATTGTCTATGCCATGTCAGAACTAGGATTGACCGCGCTGGCAAAATACAAAAAATCGGCGCGGACGGTTGGCGATGTCTTGGGTAAATACCATCCGCATGGCGATTCTGCCTGTTATGAAGCCATGGTACTGATGGCGCAACCTTTTTCCTATCGCTATCCGTTAATTGATGGTCAAGGCAACTGGGGATCGCCTGATGACCCAAAATCGTTTGCCGCCATGCGTTATACCGAATCACGCTTGACCGCTTATGCAAATACCTTGTTAAGTGAATTAGGACAAGGAACCGTGAACTGGTCAGATAATTTTGACGGCACCTTGAAAGAGCCAGAGCTATTACCGGCGCGGCTGCCAAATATTTTGCTGAACGGCACGATGGGGATTGCAGTTGGGATGGCGACTGACATTCCACCGCATAATTTGCGGGAAGTCGCCGCTGCTTGTATTCAATTGCTGGATGAGCCAGACAGCAGTCTGGATAGTTTGTTGACGCATATTCAAGCTCCTGATTATCCCACTGAAGCGGAAATTATCAGCAGCCGCGAAGAAATAGCCAAAATTTACCACAGCGGCGGTGGCTCGTTAAAAATGCGGGCGAAATATGAGCTGGAAGAAAGTAATATCGTGATTACCGCCCTGCCCTATCAAGTCTCCGGGGCGAAGTTAATGGAACAGATTGCCGCGCAAATGCAAGCAAAAAAATTGCCGATGCTGGAAGATTTGCGCGATGAATCTGACCATGAAAATCCCACCCGCCTAGTGATTATTCCCCGCGTCAAACGGATTGATGTCGAAGCGTTGATGTCGCACTTGTTCGCCACCACCGATTTGGAAAAAAGTTATCGCGTCAACATGAACATGATTGGGCTGGATGGCAAACCGCAGGTGAAAAACCTGAAACAGATTTTGCAGGAATGGCTGGAGTTTCGCACCGTCACAGTGCGCAATCGCCTGCAATATCGTCTGGATAAAGTGCTGGCACGACTGCATATTAGCGATGGTTTGTTAATCGCTTATCTGAATATTGACGAAGTGATTGCGATTATTCGCGAAGCAGAACACCCAAAAGCAGAGCTTATGGCGCGGTTTGGGTTAAGTGATTTACAGGCTGATGCGATTTTGGAATTAAAACTCCGGCATTTGGCCAAACTGGAAGAAATGAAAATTCGCGCTGAACAGGCCGAACTGGAAACAGAACGCCAGGCTTTGGAAAAAACTTTGGCTTCCCCCCGTTTGCTAAACCGTCTGATTCGCAAAGAAATCAGTGACGATGCTGAAAAACAGGGCGATCCACGCCGTTCGCAACTAGTGGAACGCCACAGCGCACAAGCTCTGAACGAAGTAGAACTGATCGCCAACGAACCTTTAACCATTATTCTGTCGCAAAAAGGCTGGATTCGCGCCGCGAAAGGTTATGACATCGAAGTCGAAAGCTTAAGTTATCGTTCCGGTGATGGCTATCTGGAATCGGTAAAAGGCCGCACCACGCAACCGGTGTGCATTTTTGATTCCACAGGGCGGGTTTATACCTGCACCAGCCACGATTTACCTTCGGCGCGAACTCAGGGTGAGCCTTTAACCGGGCGGTTAAATCCACCTGCCGGAGCAATATTTAATCATTTGCTTAGCGGCGATGATGAAGACTGGTATCTGTTAGCAACGGATGAGGGCTACGGTTTTCGGGTACAGCTAAAAGACCTGCAAACCAAAAACAAGGCCGGTAAAGCGGTGATTAGTTTGAGCGAAGGGGCGAAAGTGTTAAAACCGCTCGCCATTCCTGCTGACGAAAATGCCAAACTGGCGGTGGTGACGATGATGGGACGGTTGCTGATTTTTCCGGTGCTGGAGTTACCGGCCTTGGCCAAGGGAAAAGGCAATAAAATCATCCAAATTCCAAGCGCGGATTTTAAAACCAAAAATGACGGCGTGGTCACCATGACGATTTTTTCAGCCGAAAACAGTTTGAAAATTGTCTCAGGCAAACGCTTTGTCAGCTTAAAAGCAGCCGATATCGAGCACTATACTTCAGCACGGGCTAAACGCGGGGCACATTTGCCACGCGGTTTTATGCGGGTCGATAACATTGTTGTCGAATAGCATTTAATAGCCGATAAACTACACTTTAAACACTCGCTTTAATCTCAAAAACTTTCGACAAATGGACAACACAACCTTTGACAACATTCTTTTATATCTGACCGAACTGGTACAACAAGACCCGATGAATGGGTTGTATATTGTTATCGCGTTGCTAATTTGTCTATTGGTTTTTGTCTGGTTTGTAAAGTGGTTGTTTACCCGCCGTGACCCGTTGCCGAAAAAACTGCCGGATTGCATTTGGCATACTACCGTCACCAAAGTGGAGCGGGTTTATGACGGTGACACCTTTTACTGTCATATCAAAGGACACAATCCGATAGACAATAAACCGGTTGGCATCAGAATTCGCGGCATAGATACGCCTGAAATGAAAGGCACTGAAGGTAAGACCCATCAAAAAGCGCAAAAGGCCAAAGAGATAGTCGCAGAAGAGCTTAAAAATGCCCGAACTATTCACCTGTACAATGTGAATTTGAAAGATAAATATGGCAGGGTTTTGGCAACGGTATTTTGTGACCAGCGTGACTTGGCCAAAATTTTATTAGAACAGAAGGTGGCAAAAAAATATGACGGCGGTAAAAAAGAAGTGTGGTGAGCGAGTTATCGGCTAATCGGCATATTTGTCCGCCAGATGCAGCAATACTAAAACCGCCCCAGCCCCGCCGTCTTTTGCTGATGCCGAGCAAAATGCCTGCACATCATTATGCTGTCTGAGCCACATATTCAAATGATTTTTTAAAATCGGCAGATTATTTTCAGAGCGATAGCCTTTGCCATGAATAATATGCACACAGCGACAACCGTCTTCCACGCAAAAATGCAAAAAGTGTAACAATTGCTGTTTCGCCTGCGAACTGGTCAGGCCGTGTAAGTCCAGCTGTGCATCAGCACCAAAATAGCCCTGGCGCAATTTTTTCAATACATTTTTTTGTAAACCGGGCGCAAGAAAGCTAAAGGTATCTTCGGCGAATAATTTATCGGTAAACACCTCACGATGTTCTTGCAGTTTTTCGCTCACATCAAACTCAAGCTGCTGTGATTTCGGAACCGGTTTGGGTTTAGGTTTGTTATTCGTGCGTAACAGCCATGAATCGCTTTTTACCGCTTGAACTTTACCGACCGCTTGTCTGAACAAGTGCGCATCTTCCGGGGGAAGGATTTTTTTTGACACGGTGACTACATTTAAAAGGAGTTTTGTTAAAATGAGAAATTCTATAGTTTTTTTCCCTTCAGAGCGAATGTGATGCGTATTTTGTTAAGTAATGATGACGGCTATCTGGCAGAAGGGTTGCTGACATTAGCGCAAGCTTTGGCAGACTATGCCGAGATTTCGGTGGTAGCACCGGATAAAAACCGTAGTGCGGCGAGTAACTCCTTGACTCTGGATTTGCCATTGCGAGCCCAGCGCGGTGAAAATGGCTTTATTCGGGTCGATGGTACGCCAACCGATTGTGTGCATTTAGCGATTACCGGGTTATTGGAGCATGAGCCGGATATGGTGATTGCCGGTATTAATCACGGTGCCAATTTAGGCGATGATGTGTTGTATTCCGGTACGGTAGCTGCGGCAACGGAAGGGCGTTTTTTGGGTTTTCCGGCCATTGCCATTTCCTTAACTGCCGCTTATCCCAAACATTTTGCTACCGCAGCGCAGGTTGCGGTGACTTTAATGCGGCAAATTATTAACAAACCACTTCCGCAAGATACTCTTTTAAATGTGAATGTGCCTGATATTCCACTGGCTGATTTGAAAGGCTATCAAGTCACGCGCTTGGGACAACGACACAAGGCAGAGCCGGTAATTAAGGCTCAGGATCAACGTGGCCGCGAGATTTATTGGGTAGGGCCGCCTGGCAGTGAGCAGGACGCAGGCGCAGGCACGGATTTTTATGCGATTAAAACCGGTTATGTGTCCGTCACTCCCCTGCAACTGGATTTGAGTCGTTATGAGCAAATGGAAACAATAAAAGCGTGGCTACCGTAGAGGCATCATTCAAGCATTATTTACAGGGCATCGGCATGACCTCTCGCAGAACGCGGGAGCGGATGGTAGGACGATTGCAAAAACAGGGGATAAAAAATACCGCTGTACTGACTGTAATGCGAGATACACCCCGGCATATTTTTGTTGATGAAGCTTTGGCAAGTCGAGCTTATGAAGATAATGCCTTACCGATAGGCTATAACCAGACCATTTCCCAGCCTTATATTGTGGCAAAAATGACTGAATTGCTGCTGGAAAAAGGACCCTTATCCAAAGTGCTGGAAATCGGCACCGGGTGCGGCTATCAATCCGCAGTACTGGCACAGCTGGTTGAATCGGTATATACCATTGAGAGAATCCTGCCGCTGCAAAAAAAGGCACAAAATTATCTGGCTGATTTAGCCTTGAAAAATGTTTATTATCAACATAATGATGGCGGCTTGGGATGGTCAGAATATGCGCCGTTTGATGGCATTCTGGTCTCGGCGGCTGCCGAAACAGTGCCGGACATGTTATTACAGCAACTAGCGGTTGGCGGGGTGATGGTAATTCCCACTACACAGAATAATGGTCAGGCTTTGCAAAGAATTACCCGCTCCAACACAGGTTATCAGGCGGAGATTTTGGAAGCGGTAAGTTTTGTGCCTTTTTTATCAGGTGTAGAGTAAAATTTATCTGTCGATAAGGTTTATAACCTGAAAACCAAATCCGCCTGAGATTCAAGTAAATAGTCGCCGAGCGCATCGTTAACTTGATCAAATTTAACCCCGTACAACTTCCTTTGATCGGTTACTTCACGTACCACCACTGCCGGAAACTCAAATGTTTTGTTGGTATTAAAAATCAGAGTCAGCATTATTTTCTGTTTTTTTCTTAAAACCAAGGTTGAAGGGCCGGCAATTAACACACCACGGCTGCTAATATCAAACAGTTTTACTTTGGTAGGGCGACTAATGCTAAACAGGCTATAAGATCCAAAAATATCAGGTTGACTGACAAAAACGGCAATATCTTTCCTGACATAGCGGGTTGATTTACGCTGATTACTAACCGGATTAAGGTCTGAGCTTTCCTCTTCAAAAATATCACGCTCCCACAGCTGCCAGTTAAAAGCAACTTGTTCAGTGTATATAGGCTCCTTCAAGTTCAGCATAGCATTTTACGCTCTAAAATTAACCAGGGTTTAAGTTTACTATTCTATGATTAATTCACATCTAAATAATGGTAAAAAGTCGGAAAAACTCATTTTTTTCACAATCCGCTAAAATTAGTTCATTCATAATAAATATTCAAATTTACAGTTGTAATAAATGCAAAATATTTTTAAAGCAGCACTCTACGGCTTATTGGTAATCCAACTGGGGACAGCTTACTCTGCTTTCGCGGCAAAGAAAGCGGCTCCAAAAATACAGGTTAAGGCTTCTGCCAAACCGCAAGAGCCAATCCAGACCGTAAAAATTGTCTATTTTACCCAGGAACAGCAGGCTCCGGCAGCGTTGTCCAACCTTGATCCGTTTATCCCCAACAAAGGAATGGCGGGCGCGGAACTGGCTATCAGTGATAATAATACGACTGGACAGTTTATTAAGCAAAATTACCAGTTAAGCAAAATTGTAGTGCCATTAAAAACTGATATTAATCAGGCTTTTGTTCAGCAAATAACCGCTGACATGCCGTTTGTTCTAGTCAACTTACCAGCCGCCCAAATTAATAAACTGGCAGATTTACCGCAAGCCAAACAAAAATTGATTTTTGATGTCGCCAGTACCGATGATGGGTTACGCAATGATCAATGCCGTGCAAATGTGTTACACATGCTGCCGAATCGGGCCATGCGGGCAGATGCGTTGGCGCAATTTATGTTGAAAAAGCGTTGGACAAAATGGTTTTTGGTGGTTGGCACAAGCCCGGAAGATACCTTATATGCAGCGGCGATTAAACGGGCAGCAAAAAAATTTGCCATTAAAATTGTCGCTGAAAAACCCTGGACGCATACTTTCGATGCCCGTCGTACTGAACAGTCTGATATTCCAGTATTTACCCAGGG
>CAIQWF010000177.1 GCA_903875455.1 uncultured Pseudomonadota bacterium | reverse complement strand
TAACCAAGTTATCCATGCTTCATCAGAAACAGCAAAATAAACAAAAATAACACTTCAAAAGAAATCAACCGCCCCTGCTTTTCATAATTGATTTGTTCATCCAGGTTGTGAAGTTTTTTCGCCGATAATTCCCGATAAAAAATCATCCCCAGATAAATGACAATCAGCGGGTACATAAACTCATGCACGTGTTTTTCAAAGCCAAAAGCCAAGTCCGCTAATAAATGCGCCAGGATGAAAGAAAAAAAACTGGTTGCCAACAGCCAGAATAAAAACTCGATGCGGTAGTATTTCAGGTGCATGAATTCCTGGGCCTTAACGTGATAAAACACATTAACCCTGGAATAGGAATACAGCATCGGTAAATAAAAATAAAAAATTACCGCACTTAATAAATACATCGGCACTGAAATATGCTTAAAAAAAGCAAATCCAAATCCGACCACAATCGCAATAACTAAAGGTAATGATTTAATTGGATTAAATGAGTTCACAGCTATCCTTTTTTTCAATGTAATTTAAGCAAGTAATTAAGGCAGCTCAACATTGTTGGATGTTCTGCCTATAGAAATAAACGCATATTTTTAGCATCTTCTGATGCGCTGAGATAAACCGTTTTGATATTCAAAATAGTCGCAATCCTGTTAATAAACTCAGTTTCATTTTTACAATAAACAATTGCGTTTTGATAGCTAAAGCGATATTCATTTTTTATCTGGTCTAAACAGGTTATTACCAACGCCTTGTTTTCTGCGGTGCGCAGATAATCATCCTTGTTTATTGCATATTCCAGCAATGACACATCCAGCAGCGCGTATCTTAATGGCCCTTGATATTGATTGGTGACATTGGTTTCATCCGGGTTTTTGCCGATATTGTGCGGCAGGGATTCATTTGATAGCGGCCCGTCGCCATGCCGGGTTTGATAGGCGCGGGTAATTAAATAAACCTCCAAATCCTGATGTCCCAATAAACTCAACACATTTTGTGGGCCGGTATTGGAGCGGGTGACATGCGGAAAAAAGCCATAATTTTTATCCAGCAACAAGCCTTGCGAACCTTCAAAAATAAAATCGCTGTAATTGTGCTCTGGAAAAGAATGCGTTTTTTTAATGTAGATAGAGTTTGTAATAATGTCGCAGCATTGCAGAAAATCATCCAGAGCAACATCAGTAAAGCCGTAATAAAACTTTGCGATTAAGTTCAGTTTGGTTTTCAATACCCAAGGATAAAACAAATCGGCAAAGGTCAGGGAATAATAATGCTCTTCGCGGTTGATGGTATCGCCGACACCGACACCGCAACTGCCGTGTTTATTGTTGTTTTGATTGAAGTGCACGTCATAAGGCGTGGTGACTGGGCAGCTGGCATCAATGAATAATAACGGCTTAACACCTTTGTCTAGTAACACCGCCAATTCATTCACGATTCCTATCGGGTCAATGGTGCAGAATCTGGAAAAATAACTCGGCGCACCTTGCAAGGTTCCTGCGCCAAAATTGGAAAAAACATGGCGGATGCCATTGCGAACCACCGTATGCCCAGCCTGTTGTCCGCCGGAAAATCGAACTACCAAAGGTTTTTCTGATTGGGAACAAAGATAATCGGTGAAAAGTCCTTTGCCTTCGTCCCCAAATCCTAAACCGACAACTGCCTTGTTTGCCATTTAGCCTTAAAGAATAATCGGAGTTGTTGCGCTGTCAGTTGCGGTAACTGTTGATTTCATTTCTGCCAAGGCCACTTTTGCAACAATGTCAGGGATGATTTTGGCAATTTCAGTGTGACTGTCTACCAGCACCAGATTTTCTCCCATCAATTGTTTCCAACCGTCTTGGGTTCTTTGTTCTCTGTCTGCGCTGGTTTCCTTAATATGCAGATGGTAAACGTGATAACGTTCACGCGCTTTATCCAGCAACACACTGGCGGGGTAGTTTTTATATTGTCCCTTGCCCATGATTTTTTCCAGGGCTTTGGCTGGCACTTCCGGCAAAGTCGGTTCGTCGCCAATGGTGAACAGAATGCCTTTTTGCTTTCTTTTTTCAAAGCAATCAATTGAGGTATGAAATCCGGCAAAATACCAGGCCAGCAAATAACTTTCTCCGGCATTGCCGCCGCCGCCGCCTTCCAGATAAACATTGGTCAGCCATTTATCCAGCAGCGCATCACTGGATTCAAACTGCCCGACCTGTAGCGGACTGCTGTCGCATTCATGGTCGCCAACCGCCAGAAACAGCAATTGCGGGTCTTTAATGCCGCGCTGGATAATGTTGCCCATGATATTCGGCAACCCTTCTTTCACCAGAAAATGCGGAATCGACCCCATTGAGCCGGTTACATCCAAAGCCAAAATAATGGAAACGCTATTGGGATGTTCGTCAGAATCGCACGACTCTCGCACCATTACCCCGTGCGGATTCATGGCATTATCAATGGAACGCTGGGTGAAAATTTCACTGGCCGGTTTGCTGGCATATCCCAGCGTTTTTGATCTTAAAGCCCTGTCATCAACAGAGTAGCTGCCCATGCCCATGTTAGATTCCCCCGAATAAATAGTGATAGCGTTTTCTGGCGATTTCCAGCGTGATTTCGGTATTGCGGATTTTGATGCCTAAATCAATATCTTTTTCCACATATTCAGCGGAATTAAAATCACTGGCGAGAATCAAACTCTGGGTGGTGGTCGGCGATAAATCCAGCATGTTTTCCTGTTCGCGCTTCATTTTTTTAATGCTTAGTTCCAAATCTTCAATTTTGCGCTTGTAAACCAATTGAGTATCTTCTGCAATCGCGGTGGCGCGGTCATCACGGATTTGCCGGTTATTGCGTTTTAACGAATTGAAAAAGGCGCCTTCGGAGGGCGAATCAGTGGAGTCAGGTAAATTTTCAACATCTGCCATTTTGCTTTCCTCTTTAAGGTGAATGTTTTGGTGTAAAAATCAATGCGCAAAAATCAGGTTCATTACATTATTCTCCTCTGTAACAGGATGCAATAAAAACTTTGTCTGTTTTAATTAATCGGGCTTTGTGTCATGCTTTTCGGATAAATTATCCAGCCCTGTTCAGCGAGGAAAGCCTGATGACGCAAGCCAGCAATAATATTGAATGCCCTAACTGTGGTTATAAAATTGATGTGAATGACATTTTATCCCATCAAATTGAAGAGGCCTTAAAAAAACAATATGCCGAGGAAGCAGCCAAAAAAGAGCTGGTTTATCGCGCCAAAGAAGAGGAAATTGCCAAGCAAAAGCAAATGCTGGCAGCTGAAAAAATTCAGCAGGATCAAATGTTTGCCCAGCGTTTGGAGGCGGAGAAAAAAACGCTGCAAACACAGTTGAAAAAACAGTTGGAACAGGAACAGGCGGCGCGGTTGCAGGCTTTAGAGCAGGAATTAAAAGAAAAATCCGCCCAGGTGATTGAGTTTAATAAAGCCAAAGCGGATGTTGCACGGCTAGAACGGGAAAAAGCCGAGCAGAAAGCCGTGATTGAAGCCGAATCCGAGTTACGGTTTAGTGAAAAACTGAAATCTGAACAAGCAGCTTTGCGCAGCAAGTTGACTCAAGAAATGCAAAATGAAGTTTCAGGCCAGCTTAATGCATTGCAACAGGAAATCGTCAATAAGTCAGCACAGCTTCAGGAATTTAACAAAATTAAGGCCGATGTCGCGAGGTTAGAACGGGAAAAACAGGAGCAGAAGGCCGCAATTGAAGCAGAACTGGCGGGGCAGTTTAATGAGAAACTGAAAGCCGAACAAACCGCGTTGCGTAATAAAGTCACTCAGGAACTGCAAAATGAGTTGTCAGGCCAATTGACCGTTTTGCAGCAGGAAATTACCGAAAAATCGAATCAGTTAAAAGAATTTAATCAGGCTAAAATGGAAATTGAACGTTTAAAGCGCGAAAAAGACGAATTGCGCGATTCTGTCATGCTGGAAAAAGAACAGGAGTTTTCAGCCAAGTTAAATGAGGAGAAGCTGAAAATTCAGCGGCAGGCCGAAGAAAGTTCGGTGCTGAAAATCAAAGAACTGCATTTGAAAATGGAAGAACAAACTCGACTGATAGATGAAATGAAGCGCAAAGCCGAACAAGGTTCCATGCAATCGCAAGGTGAAGTTCAGGAACTGGCGATTGAAGAATGGCTGCGGGATAATTTTCCGCTTGATGTAATTGAAGAAGTAAAAAAAGGCACACGTGGTGCGGATTGCCTGCAAATTGTCCATACCCGCAACCGGCAGAACTGCGGCACCATTTATTATGAGAGCAAACGCACCAAGGATTTTCAGGCGGGCTGGATAGAAAAATTCAAGAATGATATTCGCGATAAAAATGCCACGCTGGGGGTTTTGGTAACGGAAGCCATGCCGAATGATATGGAGCGGATGGGCTTGAAAGAAGGGGTGTGGATTTGCACGTTTGAAGAGTTCAAAGGGCTATGCGCCGTGCTGCGCGAGTCGGTGATTAAACTGAGTGAAGCCAAACTCAGTCAGGAAAATAAAGGCGATAAGATGGAAATGCTCTATAGTTATTTGACTAGCAACGAATTCAAGCTGCAAATTGAAGGGATTGTGGAAGGCTTTACCCAAATGCAAAGCGATTTGGAGTCTGAAAAACGGGCAATGGCCAGACTATGGAAACAGCGGGAAAAACAACTGGAAAAAGTTTTGTTAAATACCACCAATATGCACGGCTCAATCAGAGGCATTGCCGGTTCTGCGATTCAGGCAGTGACGCTATTAGAATTAGGTCACGGTGAAAATTAACCTGCTATTTTTCAGGTGATAATTGATAAGCGTTCTATACTTAGTAAATTTAAAGCTTTAAAAACCTATGACAGGTTTGAAGCAAACATAAAGTCATTCAAATTAAGATGATGGGTGAATGAAAATCACCGCAATGAATTTAACTAGCACAGCAAAATTTCGATAATGTGCAGGATAAACTGAGAGTAGTAATGGTAAGTTTTGGAAAAAATAAAGATGACAAGGCCGCAGAAAAATCGCGCTATCGATATGAGCAGCCAACTGTTGCCAATGAAGATATTGCCGATGTGTTGCTGACCGAAGAAAAAGAGCCGCCGTTGGTTGCCGCTCTTGTCGAGCCGGAAAGCAGCAAAGACGATGACGTGATTTATGAACTGGTGGTTGAAGAAGAAAAGCCCGGCGTTAGTTCTGCAAGCGAGCCTGTAACTGACTCTTCGGAAGCAGGCAGTTTGAATGAACAGGTTGCAAAATTGTGTAGCGAATATGCAATTATTAATCAGCAACTGGAAAATTCTTTGGCTGCTTCCAATGAGTTATCCAAACAACTGGAAAAGTCAAAAAAAGTAGTGTCCGCAAGTTACATTGCCTTGGGGGTGGCAGGTTTGGCGTGTTTGCTGGGGATTGCAGCAGTTGTGGCTGGCATAAATATGCAGCGTGATGTTGAGGATTTAAAAAATTTGCTTAACGCCCAGAGCAATCAGGCAACCATTCTTAAACAAGAGGCGGCTGCAAAAGAGAAGGCGATTGATGGACAAATTGCGTTGTTGAATGAAAAAGTGGAGAAGATTTTTGCATCCGATAATCTGGATAGTGTTTTGCAGGTTACTCAGGAGTTAAAAAAACAGGTTAGTGCTTTGGCTAATAAAAATCTGGCAGCAATGGCGGCTCAAAGTCACGCAGAAAGTCATCCGCCAAAAGAAAGCAAAGTTTCGCTACCCAGTTTGAAAGTGAATGCCGCCGAAGAACCCGCAGCTAATAAAAAAGTAGCCTCTCACCAGGCAACAGAAAAAACTGCGGTTACCGCCGATGCAAACACAGAGAAAAAAGCTCAAAATGGCAAGCAACAAGCAGCAGAGAATGAGTCCTTGCTAACAAAGTTGAAAAAACATCGTTGGCACCATGCAAGCAAAAAACCAAAAGCCCAAACCGAACATGTGGAGAAAAAAGCCAAGCTTCCTCCAGAGTTGCCCAAACTGGACTGATGGCACATTTAACAGATCTGGGATTTTAAACCGACTTTGCTATTTCGACTTTTAACAAGAAATGAGTCATTTTACCAAACTAATTCTTTGCGACGATGATGACCAGCCGAATAAGGCTGAGGTTGTATCTGGGTTTCGCTTTGTAGAAGCCGAAGTAGACGGTTTTGGCTTTACTTCTGAGCAAATGCTTGAAAGCATTGTTTTTCAGATTTTAAGAAAGCCGCTCGCCTTGGTTGTGCATTTACAGCGAATTTGCTTTTGTTATCAGCATAACCTGACTGACAATTTGTTTGGCGCACTGGTTGATTTTTTGATTGTACTGGACGGAAAAGGACATCAGTTGGGCTGTCGCATGGTGAAAGGGGCAAAATCAAAACTAACGCCCGAACAATATGCTATTCTTGATAGCGGATTAAAAGCATCAGCTGATGAGATTAAATGGTTGTCAGGCAATTTGTATTCGCTTTTTAGTCGCGGTTTGATTGGCACAAATCTCCTGGTGATAAAAGAAAAGAGTGACGAAGCACCAGAACATGACCCTCTGGATATAGCGCGTGACTTTATTGCCTATAGCCAGCTTGATGCGGCTATCGAGACACTGGAAAACGCAGTTTTGGTGGATATTGAAAGACAGGAGTTACATGATGATTTACTGGAACTGTATAAGGTAACACAGAGCATGGAGCGATTTATAAAAATGTATGACGTGTTGTCAGGGCAAACTAAAACAATTCCAGCAGGCTGGAATGAATTAAAGGGTTTCTTCAATGCAGGATAATCAGGTAAAACCATTACAGGCAGCTCTTCATGGCATGGATGGGCGCACTTATAAAACCATGGTGATCTATTTTCAGGGGCCCTGCAAAGGTGCCGCTGTAGTTGTTGAGGATATTGATGCTGAAGTCGATATTATTGATGCAGATTTTCCGGCTGGAAAGGAAGCCTTGGAAAAAATCAGGGAAAAAAACTTACCTCGACCTATCATTGTGTTATCAAGAGAAGATGCCAAACTGGAAGGCGTTCTTTTTGTTGAGAAACCGATTCGCCTTTCTGCGATGCTGGCAGCTTTTACTCAGGCAAGATCCGTTATTGAGTCCAAAGGTCTGACTAAACCTTTGCCGGTAGCTACCGCTGAAGTCGCTGAAACTTCTAAAGGAGAACAGGAAGTTGACAGCAAAAAGCAGAGAGTGGATCTGGAAGAACGGAAAAAAACCGCCAAACACAAGACTGCCATGCAGTTGGACGAAAGCGGTTTTTCAAACTTTATCGGCATTATTCCCGGCATTGATTTTGAAGATCGGGAACAGGTTCTAAACGCATCTTACAGTCCTAAAAATTATTTTCAGGGTTATGTGTTATCAGCCGTTAAAGTAGCGAAAGAAAAAAACCGGATGCTGCAACTTAATTCCAACTGGAAACCGCTGCTTATTTTTCCGCACAGTCATGAAGTGTGGCTGGATGCTGATGACAAACAGTTAAGGGCATTTGCCTCTTTGGAAATGAACAAGGCAACCGGAACAAAATTGACCATTACCGCAGTAGACCCTGCAAGCTCTGGAGCCGGTGCCAATCTCGAACGTTTTCAGGATATGGATGCGTTTGTCTGGAAACTGGCAATCTGGACTTCAAAGGGCCGCTATCCCAAAGCCATAGACATCAACAGACCTATTTTTATCAAACACTGGCCTAATTTCACCCGCTCACTGATAACCCCGCACGCTTTACGCATTACTGCTTTACTGATTAATGGCCCCAGAACCATGCTAAATATTTCCGAGGCCCTGAATGTCAAACCGCAATATGTATTTGTTTTTGTGAGTGCTGCTTATGCTTTGGGACTGGTTGGCCAGGCTGAACGAAAAACAGATGATCTCCTTGTTCCGCCGCCTCCTGCACCTGCAAAAAAAGATTCCAAAGGGCTGTTAAACAAAATACTTGGCAAATTACGCGCCTCAAAATAATGAGCAGAAAACAAAGATGAGTCAATATAAAATTATTTTTACAGGCCCGGTAGGAGCCGGAAAAACTACAGCAATAGAATCTATCAGCGATAGCCCGACGATTAAAACTGACGCTGCGGCTAGTGACATGACTAAAAGCCGGAAAGCATCGACCACGGTTGCAATGGATTACGGGGTTATGAATCTTGCGGGCGGCGAGAAAATTCACTTATATGGAACTCCGGGGCAGGAGCGTTTTGATTTTATGTGGGATATTTTAACCATCGGCGGCATCGGTCTGATTTTGCTGCTGGACAATACCCGCGCCGACCCTTTTCAGGATATGCGTTTTTTTCTGGACTCCTTTTCCAAATTTATTGCTGATACCAGTGTCGCGATTGGCGTAACGCAAATGGATTTGAGTAACAAGCCTACCATTGAGGAGTATCATATACAATTGCAGGGACTTGGTTTGAAAACCCCGGTTTTTTCAGTGGATGCACGGGTAAAAAATGATGTTTCATTATTGGTGCAAGCATTATTATACTCTTTAGACCCTGGGCTTGAGGACGATGAGTAAATACAGATTGGTTGAGGGCTTATATCTTTACCCTACTCCGGCAGGAGCCTATTACGCTGTTTCTTCAACCGAAGATGACAAGCCCAGACGTTTTTTAAAGCAGTTATTGCAGCAAAGACAAACTCCCAGTCTTACCATCGAAAATTTATTGATGCTGCAAGGCGAATCAGCAGATGAGGAAAAAGCCTTTGAGCTGCTCCATCATTGCCAGAAGCTGGGCTGGGTACAGGGCTTAACCGAAGTTAAAGAGTTTCCATCCGGGGCGCTTGAGGATATTTTGCCGGGTTTTCTGAAAAAAATTTCCGAAACCGGCAAAGTGTTACTGGCGGATGACCAAGGGTTTTATCTGGCATTAAGCGGCTTTGCACATGAAGTTGCTGAAGAGCTTTCTGCACTGGGCGCTGAAATTTCCACTTTGCACATGCGCCGTTCGGGGTTATTAATCAGTAATATGGGACTTGGTAGTCATGCCTGGGCTGTTGTTAATGCTGCCGGCAAAAGTCAGGTGGGGTTTTGGCCGGTGTTTATCGGCAAGAACCGTTTTGTCATTACAGTTTCAGGGACTCCACATTTTAATCAGCCGGAATTTGTGTCTCTGGCTTGGGCATTGAGCATCCGTTATTCAGAGTAAGTTGGGCTTAATAGTTTCAGAGTATCTTTCTTACTATGTTTTCAGTCTTCACAAGGTAAGTATAAGTGATACGATAACTTGTACCGATATACAAAAAAGACAGGCAATTGTTCACGTTTTTTTACAATAGCTCGCAGATTTCGCAGGCGACACGACATTATAGATAACAAATCAGCACTCCTACGGCTTTGAGGGCTAACACAGTAACGCTAGAGTAGTTACAATCACGGTTTATTCGATAAAGAAGAAAAAGAGGATATAGAAAATGCGAGCAGACATGCTAACTTCTGTTTTGGTAGAGTTAAATGGTACTTCGGCAGATATTGAAGCTTCCGGTGTCATTTCAACTGACGGTTTGATGATAGCGGCCGCTCTTCCTCCTGGAATGGACGAGGATAGGGTAGGGGCAATGAGCGCCGCCATGTTATCGCTGGGTGATAGAACAGCTCAGGAGCTTAATCGAGGGACATTGGAACAGGTACTGATTAAGGGCGTACATGGCTATGTCTTAATGATTTATGCCGGAGAAGAAGCAGTATTGACCGTACTGGCAAAACCCAATGCCAAATTGGGTCTGATTTTTCTGGATGTCAAACGGGCTGCCAAAAGCCTTTCTGAGTTACTGTAGTTTTTGCATCATTGCCTAGATTTTGGAGTTGCTTATGATCGGAGTTACTTATGATCAATGATATGAAAGCAGAAGATATTGTTGGCGAATATAAAGAAGTCACCCTACAGTTATATAAAGTAGGTCCCAGAAAAATTTTGTACACCGAAATTGAAACCCCATTTCCAGAAGGAAAACTGATTGTTTCCACAACTGACAAGGATGGAAACATAACCCATGTTAATCATGCTTTCATTGAAATGTCAGGCTATACCGAAGCAGAACTGATAGGGGCACCCCATTCCATTCTCCGTCATCCCGATATGCCGCCTGCGGCATTCAACGATTTATGGGATACCGTACAAAAAGGCGAAAAATGGCAGGGTATTGTAAAAAATCTGCGTAAAGACGGTGGTTATTACTGGGTCAAAGCCACAGTGATTCCCAATATCAGAAACGGCCAGGTGGTAGGATACACCTCTGTACGTCGTAAACCTTCTTCAATTGTGGTGGATGAATGTATCAAGCTTTATCCGACATTGTTTTAACGAAAGCGAGATAAATCATGTCGTATATGTTTACTGTTAGCCCAGACTTTTCACCTGACCGATTGTCCGGCTGGTATATTTTCAATACCTGGATGCAAAGACAACTAGGCGTTGACATCCATTTAGAGCTGTATGATGATTTTTGCGCCCAACGGGTGGCAACGTACAGCGATAAAATAGACTTAATTTATGCAAATCCTTTTGATGCTGCGATGCTGGTACGGGAAAAAGGTTTTTTGCCATTGGTAAAACCCAAAGACCAGCTAGACGAAGCCTTGATTGCAGTTAGTGAAAGCAGTCCGATAGCAAAAATTGAAGATTTAAAAGCCAATGTCAAAATTGGCATGACAGAAGACCCCAACGTCAACATGATTGGCATGATGTTACTGGAATCCGCCAATCTGAATAATTCCAATATCGAAAAAACTGTTTACGACAGCTATGTTCTGGTTGCTAAAAGCCTGCTGCGTGAAAGCAACGAGGCCGGGATTTTTTTAGCCGGGGCGTTTGATGATTTGTCGAATATGGTTAAAAAGCAATTGCGGGTACTGCTGCGCAGTGAAATTGAAGAGATTCATCACTCCTTAATGGTAGGGCCTAAGCTGGCAGACCGGCGCGATGAAATAAAAGCTTTTCTGACCGGCATGAACCAGAATGAAAAAGGGCAGGGGGTTTTGGACTCATTAGGCTTTAAAGGCTGGGATGAAGTTGATGATGAGGAAATGGAGTTTATGATTGATTTGATGGATACCTTAGCCACTTAACAAGTAAACATGATGGAAAATCAAAAGCTGGTGGTTGCCATTTCTTCTCGGGCCTTGTTTGATCTGGATGAATCACACCATATTTTTGAAACCGAAGGCCGAGAGGCTTTTTGCCGTTATCAAATAGCCCACGAAGATGAAGTTTTGGAGCCGGGGCTAGGGTTTTCACTGGTGAAAAAGTTTTTATCCATTAATAAAGCCTTCCCGGAACAGCCTTTGGTTGAAGTCATTTTACTCTCGCAAAACAGTGCTGATACCGGTTTGCGGATTTTTAACTCAATCAGTCATCATAATCTGGATATTACCCGCGCCGCCTTTACCAGCGGCTCTTCCCCTTACGGTTATATCCCGGCATTTTCTGCCCATTTATTCCTTTCCACCAATCCTGATGACGTGATTAAGGCGCTCGATGCCGGATTTGCTGCGGCAACCATTGTTTCTGGGGCAAAAGAAACTCACTCTGAACAATTGCGGATTGCTTTCGATGGTGATGCAGTATTGTTTTCGGATGAATCGGAACGGATTTATAAACAGCAAGGTCTGGAGGCGTTTACTGAAAATGAACGTCATGAAGCAAAAGTGCCTTTACCGGGCGGGCCGTTTAAAAATTTTTTAGCGGCTTTGCAGCTGATTCAAAGCCATTTTGAACCACAATCTTCGCCGATCAGAACTGCTTTAGTGACAGCCAGAGCTGCACCTGCCCACGAACGAGTGGTCAGAACTTTAAGAGCCTGGGGCGTGCGAATTGATGAGGCGCTGTTTTTAGGCGGTCTGCCGAAAGGGGCCTTTTTAAATGCCTTTGGCGCGGATATTTTCTTTGATGACCAGCAAGGTCATTGTCAGTCGGCGCAACAGCATAAAGTGACTGCCGCTCACGTTCCACATGGCATTGCCAATCCCAGAAGAAAAGCCTGAACCGGTTATGCTTTAACCCTTGATAACAAGTGCGGTCGCAAATTTTCTCTGAAATGACGTGCCGTTTGCCGCTGTTTTAAATAGCATGGATCTATTTAAAAACAACTTTTGCTTCACTCGGAGGATCTCAAAATGAACAAACTTGTAACTTTGTTGATGGCATTCTGTTTTTTAGTTTTCGCTGGTGCATGTTTTACACCGGCGCTGTACGACAAACCTGCGCTGGAAAGTAAACATTTTGTTGAGAAAATCAGCTCTTTTTTAATCACCCAAGATGGCAAAAACCTGATTGTGGCAGGCAATCAGTACCACTATATTTTTACCCCGAATGACACCCTGAAATTTATTTTGGCTTGGCCAGAAAGAAAGCGGGTGAAAGCAACATTTGATAGCTTTACCATCAATAACGACCAGTCGGTTCTGGGCTCATATCAACTCAGAATTGATAATGCAGATAATCTACCCAAAGAAACAGTTGCCCTGCTAACAGCAAAAGGCTTTACAAGCAGCGCCTCCTTGCCGCTATTTTTAACCTATTACGGCCATATACAAGGCACACGCTATTTGGCAGACAATTTTAAGATGCCTGCGGCAATGCAGTTTAGCCAAACCTATGCCATTAATATGATTGAATACCAACCTTCAACAACAGAAGCGATTAAGCGGATTTTATTGACTCCGCTTGCCGTTGCCGCAGATGGTTTGTTAATTTTAGGTGGGGTGCCGATTTTGCTGTTTTCGCTGATGGTTGATTAGTTCAGGCATTCACTAATCGAGTTGATGATAGTCTCTATACATTTTTCAGCAGAAACCGCGCAACAAATTCATTTTGTTTTTGAATGGCTGGCGATTTTAAGCGGTGTCCAGGTTTACCGCTGGATTAAACGCTGCAAAGGGCAGGCGGGAATTACTGAGGGCAGCTCTTTTACGGTACTGCTAGGCTGCATTATTGGCGCCGGAGTTGGCAATAAAGTGTTGTTTACAGTCGAATATCCGCAATTATGGGCAGAACACGGCTGGCAAACTTTAGCGCAAGGACAAAGTATTGTCGGCGGCTTGCTGGGCGGTTTAATCGGGGTGGAAATTGCCAAAAAAATCGGCGGCGTTCAACATTCAACCGGTGATGACTTTGTGTTGCCGTTGATAGTCGGCACAATTATCGGGCGAATCGGATGTTTTTTAGCAGGGCTACATGACAGCACTTTTGGATTGCCGACCTCTTTACCTTGGGGCGTTGATTTTGGCGATGGCCTGCCGCGTCACCCTACCCAAATCTACGACATGCTGGCAGTTAGCGTTTTGGGTTTATTGCTTTGGTTAAAGCACAGACAGCTCAGCCAGGCATCCGGCTTGTCGTTTAAACTCTATCTGGCCGGTTATTTAGGCTGGCGACTGTTAATTGATGGCATCAAGCCCGTGCCTTATTCCTACTGGCTGGAGCTGTCGGGCATTCAATGGATTTGTATTGCCGCGCTGTTATTGTATTCTCCGTTGTTAGTGCGCGACTGGCAGAAACTCAAGCATAACTGAAGCAGCGCATTTTCATCTCATACCGCAGTGAAAAAGCTGTTTTTTAATTCAACACCTTCACTCTTCAAATTATGAGCCGCAAAAATCGCCCTTACCTGTTTTATGACACCACCAGCTCTGTTTGCAGCAGTTGTCTGCGTCCTGTTGAAGCCAAAATTCTACTGAAAGAAAGCCATGTTTATATGGACAAATGGTGTCCTGCGCACGGCACGGAACGGGTGTTAATCAGTGATGATGCGGACTATTACCGTCTGTGTCGGGAAGTGTATGTCAAATCGCCGGAAATGCCTGAACGTTTTAATACCGCGATGCAATACGGTTGCCCTTATGATTGCGGCATCTGTCCTGACCACATGCAGCATTCCTGCGTCAGTGTGGTGGAAATTACCGAACGCTGCAATTTAAGCTGTCCGGTTTGTTACGCCGAATCTTCGCCGACTCACGGTCGCCATGCTACGCTGCCCGAAGTTATTGCAATGCTTGACACTGTGGTGGCAAATGAAGGTGAGCCGGATGTGGTGCAGATTTCAGGCGGCGAACCGACTGTACATCCTGATTTTTTCGCCATTTTGGATGAAGTCCGAAAACGGCCGATTCGCCATTTGATGATTAATACCAACGGTTTGCGGATTGCACAGGAACCGGAGTTTGTTGCGCGGTTAAGTCAATACAAACCGGGGCTGGAAATTTATCTGCAATTTGATTCACTGCAAGATAAAGTTTTGCAAAATTTACGCGGCGCGAAACTTGCTGATATTCATCAGGCGGCTTTGACCCAACTGGAAGCGCACAGTATTTCTACTACGTTAGTGATGACGGTCAAACGCGGCATTAATGATGATGAAATCGGCCAAGTGATTCAACACGGCCTGCAATGGCGTTGCGTAAGGGGCGTAACATTGCAGCCGGTGCAAAATGCTGGAAGGGTCGAAGATTTCAGCAAACAACAGCGTTTAACGGTGAGTGAAATCCGTCGCCGCATTGCCCAGCAATCCAAGCTGTTTAGCCTGGATGATGTGGTGCCGGTTCCCTGTAATCCTGATACTTTGGCAATGGCTTATGCGTTAAAACGCGAGCAGGAAACTTTGCCGCTGACGCGCTGGCTAAAACCTGCGGACTTGTTGGCAGGGGATAAAAACACGATTGTTTTTGAACGTGACCCGACTTTAAAAGACCGGTTATTCAAGCTGTTTGCCACTAACTTGTCACCGTTAAACCAGGCAAAATGTTTATCTGAATTGCTGTGCTGTTTACCAAAAATAGCCGGGGAAGGCTTACATTATGACAATGTGTTTCGGGTGTTGATTGTGCAGTTTATGGATGCGCATAATCTGGATATTCGGGCGTTGAAAAAATCCTGTGTGCATATTGCCCAAAAAGATGGCAAATTAATTCCGTTTGAAGCGTTCAATTTGTTTTATCGTGGTGAGCGGTCAGCCGCAACGGATGTTATTCGTGCAGAAATTTCTGCCTGGACTAAGCAGCGGCATTTAACAGCGCCTTAATTATATTTCCAGGCGAACGCTGTCAAAATCCGCTTAAAGCCGGCATCGACTGATGCTTGTATGTTTAAGGTTTTATTCTCGCACGGATGTGGAAATTTTAGTCCGGTTGCAGCAAGCAGCAGCTGGTGACAAGCAAAGTGCTGGCGAAAAAAAGCGTTATGCTTGCCGTCGCCGTGAGTGGTGTCGCCGATAATCGGATGGAAAATATGTTTCAAATGGCGGCGCAGTTGATGTTTACGCCCGGTCTTCGGCGACAGTTGCAATAAGGAATAACGGCTGCTCGGATAACGCCCCACCGCAAATGGCAATTCCACGGTAGCAAGGCGTTGATAATGACTGATTGCAGGTTGCGCTGCTTTATTCTGCTGCGCTAAACGGTCGGTCATTTTGTCCAGTTCTTCCTGTAATGGATAATCAATAACCGCCTGCTCAGGACTGTAACCCCGCACTACCGCCAGATAAGTTTTTTCCACACTGTCTGCGATAAACAGGTTCATCATTTTTCTGGCGACTTCAGAGCTCAACGCAAACACCAGCACACCGGCAGTAGGCTTGTCCAGACGATGCACGGGAAAAACCGCTTGTCCTAACTGGTCGCGCAGCAATTGCACGGCAAAACGGGTTTCGTGGCGGTCGATATTGGATCTGTGCACCAGAAGACCTGCCGGTTTGTTAATTGCCACCAGAAATTCGTCGCGGTATAAAATCTCCAAATCGGCATCAAATGCCAATGCAGGTAAGGTTTTGCTTAGCTCTGTAGCAGAATTCAAAATGCCTCCACTTTATAGCCGTGCTGGCGTAATTGTGCCAACAACCCTTCTTTTCCCGCTAAATGCGCGGCCCCGACTAAAATCAGTTCTGTTTCCGGGGTAGTTAAAAACGCTTCAATTTGCGGCAACCATTTTAAATTACGCTCCACCAGCAGAGTTTGATAAATCGCCGGATAATCTTTGCGCATAGGCTCAATCCCTAAAACTTCCATTTGTGCCAAATTGCCGCTGCGCCAGGCTGATTTTAAATCCTTCATGGTCTTAGGCAGGGTTTTTAAATCATCCAGAGTGCTTAAAATCACCTCGTCTTCATGTCCTTCGCTGATATTAACCAGCACTTCCAGCTGTTTTTCCACAGTTTCCAATTGTCCCAGGGTTTTGCCTTCTGCCAGAGCTTTTTGGTTGAAAAACTCATCTACCCCTGATTCAGCCAACCCCAAACGCTGTAATTCTGCCATCATCAAAGTGAGCATCACCAGTGTCGGCTTAAACTGCTGCACCGTGTTGACTGGAATATTCAAGCCTTTCAAATAGTACTCCAAAGCGCTATAAGTGGCGGGTTTCAGGTGGTTTTTAAGCATTTCTCCTTTCGGATACATCAGTTTTTGCAAAAATCGACCTTGCATTTCCGGTTTTTTCATCCCGTTTAAATCGGTTTCCAGCACCAGCATTTGCGCTTTTTGATATGCCTGGCCGAATTCCTGTGGCAGCGGATAATCATTTTTTCCCAGCACATGCACCGTGCCGCCGATAAATAATTCTGCGCCGTTTTTGCTGATCCGCCACAGCGAAGTATCAGAAAAAGCCTGCGCTGGCAGAATCAGGCAAAGTAAAATTAGAATTCTCATATCTTGTTTCCTTAAAGTTTCAAGGTTTTAAAGTAGCTCTTCATCTTCACGGGGATTTTAGCAATGCAAAATACCGTCCAAACCATTTCCTTGGTTAATCTGGCGATTGCCTTTATTCCGGTCGCGGCGGTGTTACTGCTATTTGTGCGCTGGCAGTTAAATTATGCCAAGGCCATTTACGCGCTGACCCGAATGTTGGGGCAGTTGTTACTGATCGGCTACGGCTTGAGTTATATTTTTGCCGCTGATTCAGCTTATATTATTTTACTGGTGTTAGCCATCATGGTGCTATGTTCCAGCTGGATTAGTTTGGGGATGGTCAATCATACCAGGCGCTTGCAGTTGTATAAAAATGCCTTGCTGTCTATCGGGTTGGGCGGCGGTATACCGCTATTTATTATGACCCAGGCGGTGATTGAGTTGCAGCCCTGGTATGAGCCGCGTTATATGGTGGCGTTGGGCGGGATGGTGTTTGCCAATGCAATGAACAATGTCAGTTTGGCGGCGGAGCGGTTTTCTTCGGAAATCAGTCGCGAAACAGGCTACATAACAGCACGGAATACGGCGTTTAACGCGGCGATGATTCCGGTGATTAATTCGCTGTTTGCGGTCGGCCTGGTTTCTTTACCCGGGATGATGACCGGACAGATTTTATCCGGGATTTCGCCTTTTATTGCGGCAAGATACCAGATTATGGTGATGTGCATGATTTTTTCCTCGGCAGGTCTGACAACGGCGTTTTTTTTGACCTTGCTGAAAAAAGAAACCTGTGGAAAATAAAAAGCCCGCATAAAGCGGGCTTCCGTTCAGATTTATTATTATTGTTAGTATCTTTACGATTTCGCTACTAGGGCAGCAAATTAGTTCAAGCAGTATTTTATAATTATTATTGTTTCAGGGTTTATTATTGTTGTTCCCCCAAATCCTACTTTCCTCCTCCTCATTTTTAGTTTTTAAACTACGCTTTATCCGTTCAGCTGGTATTCAGTTTAAGGATAAAAATTTCAGCTGTCTATAAAAAAAAACAAATAAAATAAAAAAATAGTATCGGCTCGAAAACAATATGAAAATACAATAACTTGCGAATCATAAGCATTATCTGATGCTAAAAATAACCGGCACTGATTGCTGGAAATTTGCCGTCTAAATCACAAAATATTTTTCACATTTTATTCATTTTCACGACGCTGTTTTTCTTCTTCCAGAAAAAAATGCAACCGTTCTTCCAGAATCGCACCGAGGTAAGAATTCAGTGATTTTTCCTTTTGCGCCAGCTTTATCTGCAAAATCGCGGTTTTGGTTTGGCCTACGGCATAATAATATTCAGCCAGATAACGGTGTGATTCTGCCATTTGCTTTAAGTCAGCGTAGGATTGCGCCAACAATTCCAGATAAAGAGTATGCTCCTGAACATTGCCTGCCAGAGACTCCAAAGCCTGTTGCGCCACTTTTGGCTGTCCAGCTTTCAGCAAACTATTAACATATTCAAATTTTAAGGCGCTATTGGTTGGAAAATGTTTTATCGCTTGCTGATAAATTTTCAAGGCCTTATCGAACTGCTTTCCTTCCAGATGGCATCTTGCCAACGCACTTACATAAAAGGCTTGATCAGGATAACGACTTACCAGATCGGCAAGAATTTTTTCGGCAGCAGGCAACTTTTGGGTTTTTAAATACATCAAGGCCTCACCGTAACGCGCCACCATGCGTTGCTCTTGTGTGCCCTGCGCTTGAGTGGCCTGAAAATAATGCAAGGTTGCCGGATTATCATTACTGGTCAAGGCTTTGAGTTTGGTGCGGGCTAATAAATAAGTCAGTGAGTCGGGATATTGTTTATAAGGATATTGATCGGCGCGACTGCGGGTGTCGGAAATTCGGGATTCTGTCACCGGATGGGTACGCAAAAATTCCGGGGCTGCCTGACCGTAAAAACGACTGGACTGCTGCAAACGTTCAAAAAAAGTCGGCATACTGCGCGGGTCATAATTTGCAGCAACCAAAGTCTGCATCCCGATTCGGTCGGCTTCCTGTTCATTGTCGCGGGTAAAATCAATCTGTTTTTGCACACTGGCGGCTTGAACTGCAATTAGTGCAGCTTGTCCGGCCGCCGGGTTTTTTATCCCAATCAAAATGGCGGCCAAAGTGGCGGCTGCGGTTGGAATTGACAGTTTGCTTGCGGCCTCGAAAGCCCGATATAAATGGCGCTGGGTAACGTGCGCCACCTCGTGAGCCATTACCGAAGTCAGTTCACTTTCGGCTTCAGTCATCAGGATTAAACCGGAATTAATCCCGATGTAGCCGCCCGGCCCGGCAAAGGCATTGATATTGTCATCAAGCACCACGAAAAAATAAAACGGATTAGTCGGTGCATCACTATTCAGTACCAGTCTGCGCCCGACTTCCTGAATATATTGCTGAATTTCCACGTCTTCATTGATTTGCACCTGACTGTGCAACTGCCGAAAGAACGCTCCTCCGAGTTCCAGCTCCTGAGCCGGTGAAATTAAAGTGCCGGAGGAATCGCCCATGTCCGGTAATTGAATTTTCTCAAGATCGGCGGTTTGCGACAGCGGAGAAAAAACAGTGAGTGCCAAACCGATACTGAGAATAGAAAGTTTGAATTTCATTGTGTAAGCGTTATTAAATGTTGCAAAGCAGTGTCCACGAAAAACACTAAAAACACGAAAACTTTATTGTACTTGAGACGTTTCAATGGAGGCTGAACAAAAAATTATTGCTGCTGGCGCAAATAGTTCTCAAAAGAAGTTTGATCCAAAGGTTGGCTGAAAAAATAGCCCTGATAATTCAAACAGTTATTTTCCTGCAAAAAATCCAGTTGCGCCTGCGTTTCAACACCTTCGGCAATCACCGACAATTTTAAATGCTGCGACATGGCAATGATGGTTTTTACAATCGCCTGGTCATCAATATCATGTTCAAGGTCGTCAATAAAGGCTTTATCTATTTTTAACTCATTCAACGGCAAGCGTTTTAAATACGACAGGGATGAATAACCGGTACCAAAATCATCAACCGAAAAGGTAAAGCCTAAACCGCGCAATTGCAGCATTTTTTCAATGGTGACATCAATATTGCTTAAAAAAGCGCCCTCAGTCAGTTCCAGAATAATGGCATCGGCACTGACTCCGGTTTCAGCTATGATATTTAATAACAGAGCAAAAAAGTTATCCCGTTCAAACTGCTTGGGGCTGACATTAATTGAAATATGCTGATGCGGTTTTAGCAGGCCGGTTTCTTGCCAGACTCTGACATTGTTAAAAACGCGGTTAAAAATCCAGTTGCCGATTTCGACAATCAGTCCGGTTTCCTCGGCAAGCGGCACAAACCGGTCGGGGGCAATAAAGCCCAGTTCAGGATGACTCCAGCGCAATAAAACTTCCGCGCCAACCAATTGCTGTGAGCGGTTAAATTGTGGCTGATAATAAAGCAGCAATTGTTGTTTAGAGATAGCAAGGCGTAGATTTTTTTCCATTTCCAGACGTTTATAAGCCGCTTCCTGCATTTGCGGGTGATAAAACTGAAACGTATTACGACCGCTGGCTTTAACCTGATAAAGCGCGGTATCTGCCTGCTTTAAAATTTCGGTGGCATTTTGCTGTTGCTGCGGAAACAGGGCAATCCCGGCACTGCTATTGCTGTGATAAGAATAATTTTTTAACGAATAGGGTGCTCGCAGCACTTCCAGAATTTTTTCGGTGGCTTTGCGGGCGCTGTCAATGGCTTTTTCCTGTGACTCCCCCAGATTAGTCAGTAAAATTACAAATTCATCGCCGCCCAAACGGGCTGCAAAATCGCTTTTTCGCAGCTGATGTTTGAGTCTTTCGGCAAATTGCACCAATAATTCATCGCCGATGGCATGACCTAAAGAATCATTCAGATTTTTAAAATGATCCAAGTCAAGAAACAAGATTGCCCCGAACCAGCCATGCCGTTCGGCAATCAAAATTTCATCTGCCAGACGGTCTGACAGCAGCTTGCGATTGGGCAGACAGGTTAAGGAATCATAATAAGCCAAACGTTCAATTTCAACTTCAGCCTGTTGGCGTTGTTCTTTTAAGGCCAGATTTTCCAGGGCATAGGAAATGTCGGCGGCCATTTCTGTTAACAGTTCAACAATATCGGCACTGAAAAAATCAGGCAAATCTGCATAAATATTGAAAGCTCCAATCGGCTGGCCGAATTTGCAGATTGGAAACGCCGCACTGGCGCAAATATTTTCCCTGACGGCAATATCCAGCCAGAATTGAGTGAAGAGACTTTCCTGAAAATGATTGTTAACCATATGAGTATTTTTCCGAATCGCAGTGGCGGTGGGGCCCTGTCCTTCAGAAAGTGCCGGATTTGTGGAGACAACAAGAGCGTTCAGATAATTTGTTGCGGCCCCGGCTTTGGCTAAAATATCAACCTTTTGGTTATCCTGATTAACCAGGCCAATCCAGGCCAGCACCAGGTGCGGCTGTTTGACAACGTTTTTACAAATAGCGTCAAATAATTGTTGCTGCGAATTCAGGCGGATAATCAGTTGATTGGTGGTGCTTAACAGCTCGTAGAGATTTTTTTGTCGGTTTAAGTTGTGTTGTGTTTCTGCCAATTGATCCATCAGCCGATTAAAACTATTACCTAAAACAGTCAGTTCACCTTGCCCTGTCAGCTGTGAACGCGCCCCGGTGTTGCTGGAAAAATTCTGCACTACCGAGGTTAAATGCTGAATCGGATTATTTATCAGGCGATTGAAAAGTTTGATAAAAACAGTGATTAAAACGGCTGCGCAGAATACAAATAACAGACCCTGGATGAAAAGCTGTGAGCGCATTGCTGCCACGGGCTGCGTTATTTCGTAACAGACCATCAGCAATATCGTCAAAACAAGCACACTGACCGGAAGCCAATGCTTTAAATAAACAGTTTTCATTAACGTATGAGAGGAGATTAGGGGTTATATTTGCAAGCTGGCGGGTTTATTTTTCACTGCCTACCTGGTAAAAATAATATTGGCTTTTGCCCAGCCGCTTAGCTTCATACATTGCCTGGTCGGCATGTTGCAAAAGTTGATCCGAATCACTGTGGTCATGCGAAAAAACGGTTACCCCGATACTGCTGGAAATATTGGCAACGGCATTATTATCCAGATGAATGGGTTTGGAGATTTCCTGTAATACTCTGGCAAGTAAGGGGTGGCAGTCACTTTGGTGTTTCAGGTTTCCAAACAGGATGACAAATTCATCTCCACCCAGGCGGGCTACGGTGTCATCATTACGGACGATACTTAGCAGACGTTTTGCGACTTCCTGCAACACCTGGTCGCCCGCAGCATGTCCAAGATTATCATTAACCGGTTTAAATCCGTCCAGATCAAGATAACAAACCGCCAAAGAGAGCTTGCTACGCAGGGCATGAGCCATTGCCAGTTCCAGGCGGTCATAAAGCAGCAGGCGGTTGGGCAGATTGGTTAAAGTATCGTGATGGGCAATATGTTCAAGATTGTGTTGTAACTGAATAAAATGGGAAATGTTGGAAAATACCGCGACGTAATTACAGGGTATATTCTTAACATTGCGTACGGAAGAAAAAGTCAGCCATTCAGTAATCTGTTCATTGTTTTTGTTGCGGCTGATGACTTTGCCACTCCAGCTCCCTTGTTGTTCAAGAGCCTGCCAGATTGAGGCGGCAGTTGGTTGGTCTTCCAGACCTGATTTAAGGTTTTTCAAGTTTTTTCCCAACACTTCCTCGCAATTATAGAGAGTAGTCTGGTAAAAAGCCGGATTGGCATTAATCACGTTAAGGTTGGTATCGGTAATGCAGATGCCATCCAGAGTGTTTTCAAAAACACTGGCGGCAAGCCGTTGTTCTGATTCGGCCTTTATACGGTTGGCAATTTCTTTTGCCAGTTGCAGGGTGCGCAGCGACAGACTGTCATACATAGTCAGGATGCTTTCAATCAGTAGCCGCATTATGCCGTCCATTTCCAGATTGCCCTGTTCTATCGCCAGATTTAAAGGCACACCGGATTCAACCGCCTGAGCTATTTTTGCCATCCTTTTATCACCATCGAGGATATGAAATACTAGCCAGTGGGTTAAAAAGGACAATATATCTTCAACAACGGTTTCTAAAGGGGTATTTTTTTCTTCATTTTTCAGTTTTTGTACTTCAGCGAGAAAGTTGGCATGTTTTTCCTTGTGTTTTAGCTTCAGCTCACTATCAGAAAAATACTGATGCCAGATTGCCTCTTCAGTTTGAAAATGGTAAGCGGCGTATTCAGTCAGTTCTTTGAAAACAACAGCTAAAGTAGGGAGGTCGGATTGATAAGCTAAATGACTGGCAAGCTGATTCAGCAAAGACACCAGTTTTTTATGTTGCAAATCAATCAGAGCGATGCCAGTGTCAAAATTTTCATTCCAGGGAAAAACCTCAAGAAGGGTCGCCTCGCCATGGTTTTGGTTATTATGCGCTGTCATAAGTTTTGATATCTCTCCCGTTCCGTCGCTGTGTAAAGATTTTTTTGTTATTTGCAAGACATTCAAAGTGGCTGAATCAAAATAAAATGACTACTGAATTAAAGCTCCAGTATTTTCATGCAAAGCCGGATACGAGGCAAGCGCATGTTAAAAAGTAGGTGAGTCCTTAAACATAAGTTTTCAGCTATTGCAGGTGTAGAATTTCAATAGCTGCAACATGGCGGCGGCTTTATCAAAACTCTCCTGATATTCATCGTGCATTACCGAATCATTGACAATGCCGCCACCGGCCCAAAACCGGATGGTGCCGTTGGAATACACCAGGGTTCTGATGGCGATGCTGGTGTCCATATTGCCATCAAAGCCAATATAACCGATGGAGCCGCAATAAATTCCGCGCCGGTGCGGTTCCAGCTCTTCAATGATTTCCATCGAGCGGATTTTCGGCGCCCCGGTAATTGAACCGCCGGGAAAACAGCTGCGGAGCAAATCAACGGCGTGTTGATTTTTTGCCAGTACCCCAGTCACGGTACTGACTAAATGGTGGACAGTGGTGTAAGTTTCAATATCGAATAATTTCGGCACTTGCACTGAACCGTCTTCGCAGCTTTTGCTGATGTCGTTGCGCAATAAATCGACAATCATCACATTTTCAGCCCGGTCCTTGTCGCTATTGATTAAATCCTGAATTTGCCGGTGATTTTCTATCGCATCGGATTTGCGCGGGCGCGTACCTTTTATTGGTTTGGTTTCGACGATGCCATTATGCACTTTGAGGAATCGCTCAGGAGACGAGCTTAAAACCTGAACCTGGGGGAAATTCAGATAGGCACTGAACGGTGCGGCGTTAATTTTACGCAAGGCTTGATACGGTATCCAGGGATTGCCGACACAGGGGCTGGAAAAACGCTGGGTCAGATTGACCTGATAACAATCCCCTTCTTTTAGATAATATTTGATTCGGTCGAATGCCTGGGCATAACGCTGTGCTGTCATGTTCGATTGCGGTGTTTGCAAAACCCGAAACTCATCCTGTTCAGAGACAGGTGCTAAAGCGCTGAATTTTGCCACCAGAGTTTGCCAGCGTTCTGCCAGCGAATTTAGCCCGACCAGCCAGCTTTGTTGCTGTTGATGGTCAATAATTACCGCCCACTCATAAATTCCCACCGCCATTTCGGCAATATTTTCAGCATCCACCGCAATTGCAGGCAGTTTTTCCAAGCGTCGGGCTAAATCGTAGGAAAAGTAGCCTAATGCGCCGCCGTTAAAAGGTAACTCACCTAGCGACGGTAACGGCGTTAACGCCAACTCCTGTTTCAGCAGTAAAAACGGGTCCAGTTCTGAAACAGTTTCGGCGCCATTTTTGCTGATGGTGGTTTTTTGCCCGTGCGTGACCAAGGTGCAGGCCGGCTCGCAGCTAAAGATATCATAACGGCCTTGCTCGCTGTGCGGATAACCACTGTCGAGAAAAATCGCCCAGGGTCTGTCTGCAATTGCCGCGAACAGTGGTGCGCTGTCAGGAAAATAAGGCAGGGCCTGTTGAAGTTGTGTTGTTGATGACATTAACGATGTGAACTCTAGCGGAAAGTGGTTAATCTACAGGTTTGTGTTTTGCGCAGTGAAATGGAATTAATAAAGTTTTCGACTCAAGTAAGCCACCGCTGCCGCTGGTGCACAATCTGCAATAGTTATAGCCGAATTTGCCGGAGCAGGTGAAAAAAAATCGTCGAAATCGTGATAGGGCAAGTCTAAATCAAGGGCAATCTGTTTGGCGAGAAAGCGCCCAACGCCCGCACCAATCAGGCATGGAGGGGTTGCGCTGTCATGTCTGGAAAGCTGGCGCAGGCAGGCGCTCTGGATTTGCTGTTTTTGCTGATGCTTAAGCTGAACAGCCAGCGACTGCCAGAAACTTAAATCGGCTTCGGCAAATTCATGGCCTATCATCCGCGATAATCTTTTCGCGCTGGCCAGAATGGTTTTCGCGCCGCCATCAGCACTGTCAGTCTGATCGTGGGCTTCGTTCAAATCACCGCTAAGCCTATAAACATCAGCCATGGTGGCGAAATATTCCGCCATTAATCCTACCGGCTGACCTTTAAAAAAAACTGTCTGGCTCACCGCCATCACCGCAGTGCGGACAATGCCGGTATAAACCAGTTCCTGTGATTGCAAACGCTGATAATCAGTGATGCCGATGGCTTGCACCACGCCATTTTCACATAACAAAATATCGGTAGTGGTGCTGCCAATATCAACAAACAGGGCGGCGTTAAGTTTTTGCGCCGCTAACGAAGCACTGGCCAGCCAGTTTGCCGAAGCAATTGCGGCATAATGCTGCGGTTTAATATTTTCGCTATAAATAAAGCCGGAACTGCCGGCATAAACCAGCAATGTTTCATGGTTGAGATAACCCTGCATGGTGGCGATGATTTGCGCTACCCCTTCATCGCGGCAGCTAAAAAAATCCACCAGTTCACCGGTCATGGTGATGGCATGTATTTTTTCAACTTTGGGTAAACCCGCCAAAATCACGGCAAGCGCGGATTCTAGCTCTGATAAACCTTTCCATAACGGGCAGGGCTGCTGATAAACCTGGGCAACCTGACCGTCTCTTTCCAGCAATACCGCTTTCAGATGGGCACCGCCGATGTCCCAGCCAACGACATTAAATTTGTCGGAACCCAGAATATTAAACACCATGGTTTTTTTCCTGTGCTATCTCAATAAGAACAGTGTGATTGCGTAAAGGCTTGATGAGCGCCGCTCCGTTAAGCGCTTGTAAAACCAGAGCAGCGACATTTATTCCCAAAGCCTGGTTAATCCCTGAGTATGAACTGGTCAGACGCGGATTGATTTCCACCACATAAAGCTTATCGGCAAGGATTAAATCGATACCGACATAGCTGCATAAATCAGGAAAGGCTTGGGCCACGCTATTTAGCAGCGCTTGATATGGGGCTTTATTATCAACCCGAATATTGACTTCGCAAGCCACTAATTTGAACTGCTGATTTTTTACTTGAATATGTTGGCGATTTATACAGATTAATTGCGCTTGTCCATGGTTAAAAATTGCTGAAACACTTAACGCCTCGCCGTTAATAAAAGGCTGAATAATATAATTTTCTGCCTGATTTAGCTGATTAATAAGGTGCTGAAATTCACGCTGATTTTGAGCTACAAAACTGTCTTCACAGCCGACTCCGTTACGCGCTTTTATCACTAAAGGAAACTGGATTAACTGTGCCAGATTTTCAAAAACTGATAAATCAACCAAGCGCGGGGTAGGAACAGGCTGCGTAGGAATTGTGGCAATATCATGGGCCGTCAAGATATTAAAAGTCGCTAATTTATCTGCCGTTGTGGCAATCGCAGAGCTTGGCACAGACAATAATAGCTTGTTGGCTTTTTCAACCCGGCTGGTGAAATCAAACAAAATATTGTCAGTTTCAGGGGCAATAATCCAGGCCGCATTGCAATCATTTAAGGTTTTTTCAAAAACGGCTAACAGGTTGTCTGAAGCATTCACTGGAATAAACGCGAGGTTTTCAGAAGCCAATTCAGAAACACAACGCGCATCGAGCATCACCACAATTTCATGCTCGGCAAGGCCGGCAAAATCCGCCAGCAACGCTTTCAGCATCAAACGGCCTTCACGGGCCAGAGAAGGCGGCAACTCAGTGTGGCAAAATCCGCCGCCGCTAATGTATTCAAAAATCAGGATTTTCACTTATCCGAACGAGATACGCTGTTAAAAAGCTAAATATTGTATCATTTTGCAATTTTATTCCTTTGCTTTTGTTATGCACTTAATTCCGGTAATTGATGTGAAGAATGGCATTGCGGTTCATGCCAAACTGGGTTTGCGTGACCAGTATTTGCCGCTGCATACGCCGTTGTGCCCGAGTTCTGCGGTTGAAGAAGTGGTTAGGGCATTTTTAAATCTGTATCCGTTTGAGATTGTTTATTTAGCTGATTTAAACGCCATTACCAACACCGGCAACAATGACGCTTTAATCGGCAGGTTGTTACAACAACATCCGCAGATTAGTTTTTGGATAGACAGCGGCTATCAGGCGCAGCCGAATAAATTTATGGGGTTGTGGAATTATCAGCCGGTGCTGGGCAGTGAATGTTACGCTGATGACAAACTTGATGCCCTGAGGCGGTTTGAAAAACAGTTTGTTTTATCGCTGGATTTTTCCGCGCAACAACAGCCTTTGGGTTCAAAACGGTTATTTAGTGAGGCAGAGTTATGGCCGGAGAAAGTCATTATTATGACGCTCTCGCGAGTGGGAAGTCATACCGGTGTGGATTTGGAAAAACTAAAAACTTATCAACGGTTAGGAAGGAATAATACCTTGGTTGCATCGGGCGGGATTCGCGATAAAGCGGATTTATTGGCGTTGAAAAGTATCGGCATTGAATACGCATTGTGCGCCAGTGCCTTACATGCAAAATCTATCACTGCCAATGATCTTGCCAATGATCTTGATAAATTTTAACAGGCGCAGGATTTATTAGAGAAATTGCACCATCAGCGATTGCGTGTTTTTCTAAGGTAGCTTATATGATTTTTCCCGCCAGAATTAAGTTTTTATAAAAAATGGCTGTTCTTAATTTGCAAGCGTCAACGGTTGATTTATTTTTGCTTTTCAATTTAGGAAAATCTGATAAGGTAGTTCTTATACCTTATTTATCATAAACCCTCTCTTTACAGGACATGCCATCATGCAAGGTAACTTACAAATTATTGTTTATTTAAACGAACTGCTCGCTGGTGAATTAACTGCGATAGATCAATATTTCATCCATTCGCGTATGTATGAAAACTGGGGGCTTTCCAAATTATTTGAGCGCATTGCCCATGAAGTGGAGGATGAAACGAGTCACGCCACTGCGCTGATTAAACGGATTTTGTTTTTGCAAGGCACACCGGATTTATCTAAGCGCGAACCATTGAATGTCGGTAAAAACGTGGAAGAAATGCTGAAAAATGATTTGGCGGTGGAGTTAAAAGTGGTGGCGGATTTGCGGCAGGTGATGGCGTATTGCGAAGCGCAACAGGATTATGTGACGCGGGAAATTTTGCAGGTTATGCTTAAAGATACCGAAGATGATCATGCGCATTGGCTGGAGCAGCAATTAGGTTTAATAAATCGCGTCGGGTTGCAAAATTATTTACAGTCACAGATATAAGCTGTCATGTAACGAGGAAAATTGACAGTTAAGCCGCAGAAGATGATAATGATTCTTATTTGTATAATTAGGATTCAACTATGTATGTTTGCGTTTGTAAAGCAGTGACTGATACGCAACTGCGCACTGCAATTGAAAATGGTATTTGCACTCGCCGCCAATTAACTCAATGTTTTGGAGTAGGCAAGGATTGCGGCAAGTGCAATAACGAAGTTAAAGAGTTGCTCAAACAAAGTAACAACCAGACCGCCATGTATCCAATGCTGGCAATGTCAACAACCTAACTAGGTGCTCACCATGAAAGGCGATAGCAAAGTTATTGAATATCTGAACAAAGCATTAGAAAACGAACTGACTGCCATAAACCAATATTTTCTTCATGCCCGCATGTATAAAAATTGGGGACTGCACAAACTGAACGAAAAGGTTTATCACGAATCGATTGATGAAATGAAACACGCCGATAAATTGATTGAGCGGATTTTGTTTTTGGAAGGGCTGCCGAATTTGCAAAATTTGGGGAAAATTTTTATTGGCGAACACCCGCAGGAAATGCTGGTCTGCGACTTAAAACTGGAACACATTGCCATCCCTGTACTGCGTGAGGCGATTGCTTACTGCGAAAATATGCAGGATTTTGTCTCCCGCGACTTGTTTAGCGATATTCTGGAAAGTGAGGAAGAGCATATTGATTGGTTGGAGACTCAGTTAGAGTTGATTGAAAAAGTCGGGATTCAAAATTATTTGCAATCGCAAATCTAATGACACATTGCTTTGGCAGCCTGCTGTTTGCGTCTTGTCTGCCTTGATTTGTTGAATTCGCCCTATGAAGGCAGGCTTTGTAGATTTAAAGATAGAGTTTGCTCTTTGTGGCTTATAGCATCGTGAAAAAAAATATTTTTTTAGAGCGTGAAAGTTATTAAATTAGGCGGCAGTTTAAGCAAGTCCGGGGATTTATCCGACTGTTTAAGGCGAATCGCCACAGGGCAGGGCAGGGTGGTGATTGTGCCCGGTGGTGGAGATTTTGCCGACCAGGTTCGTCTGGCCCAGCAGCAATGGCAGTTTAATGATGTGATTGCCCATGAAATGGCAATTTTGGCGATGCAGCAAATGGCGCTGGTGTTTAAAGGATTGCAGCCGGATTTTATTGTTGCCAATACGGTTGCGGAAATTAAACAGCAGTTGAGCTCATGTCAATCTGTGCCGGTGCTCTGGTCGCCGAACATCAATGAATTGAATCAGGCCGGCGTTGCTGCCAGTTGGGAAATCACTTCTGACAGTCTGGCGGCATGGCTGGCAATGCAACTGGGCGCAGCAGAATTAATTTTGCTGAAAGCCGCCGCAGTATCCTCAAACAATCTTGCACAGTTAAGCCAACAAGGTATCATTGATAGCGGATTTGGCCGTTTCGTCGAACACGCCAGTTTTACCATTCATATTCTCAGCAAAAACCGTTTTTATGAGCAACCAGAGTTTAACCGCAACATTGTTTGAAATTTTCAGGGATTTTTTTAAGCAAAAATTTCAACACGCTTATTACAACACCAAGGAGTCGTTAGGACAGCACAAGCGCGATCTGGTGGTGTTGCACGTTGAGCAGGCCTGCACCAGTCTGGAACGCAGCCGCGACCAGTTTGAAGATACGCTGGATAAATTTAAAACCGTGATTGCTGTGCCGGAAACTTCGCTGGAACATAAATATAAACTGTTGAAGCGGCAGTATGATTTTTGTGAAATGCGGGCCGATGAAGTCGGGCACAAAATTGTGGCGATTACTACGGTGAGCGAGGCGTTGTTTGCCGAATGGGAAGCGGAATTGAAACTTTATGAAAGCCGGACTTTGCGCAACCGCAGTAGTCAGCAGTTAAAGGCGTCGCGCCAGCATTATGCCAGACTGATCAAAAGCCTGTCGAAAGCAGAGGCGAAGATTTCACCGGTGCTGGCGGCATTTCGCGATCAGGTGCTGTTTTTAAAACATAATCTGAATGCCCAGGCGATTGCGGCCTTGCAGCATGAGTTTGTCAGTATCAGTCTGGATATCTCCCAGTTGATTGAAGTGATGGAGAAAACCATCAGTGAGGCGAATCAGTTTGTGTCGGTGCTGGCGGAGCAGAAAGTGCTGGCGAGGCAATAAATCCAGGAGGACATCGTTTGTTTTAGTGTAAGCGGTTTGCGATTAGCAATTACGGGCTTTGTTACACAAATCGACCAAATAAAGCAAACTTTCTGGAACAACAAGCAGACCCTAAAATAGCATTATGACCCAACCTTCTGTGCAAAAACATCAAACCAAGAACTGGAAAGAATACAACGAAGCCTTCAAAAAACGAGGCTCTATGCTCATTCATCTGGATTGACAAAGACATGGGCTGGAATGCCACTCCAATTGGCAAGCGCGGTCGCTCAAAGACCGACTCTGACTCGGCTATATTTCTGATTAGTAAATTCTTTATCGTCAGGACGGGCAATCTGCTGAAAGTCCCGAAGTAAGTAGTTAAACAAAAGTTATACGGTATTTAGTTCCAAAATTTGAAAGTATATCCACCACCGTTTTTTTCAAATTTGCATAACTGACGTAACACGACAAAGGCAAC
>CAIQWF010000176.1 GCA_903875455.1 uncultured Pseudomonadota bacterium | reverse complement strand
TGAATATGTGATGTTAAAAGATGTTAATGATTCTGACCACGATGCCCGGAGTTTAATCAAGCTACTGAAAAACGTACCGTCAAAACTTAATTTAATCCCGTTTAATCCATTTCCTAACTCGCTTTATCAATGTTCCTCTTCCGACAGAATCGACCGCTTCCGTGCGATTTTGCATAATGCCGGACTGGTGACTACAATTAGACGTACCCGCGGCGATGATATTGACGCAGCGTGTGGACAGCTGGTCGGCAAAGTTCAGGATAAAAGTCGCAGGCATTTAAAACTTCAGCAACTGCAAACGGGAGCTTAAAAAATGAAAAAACAGGTTATTTCTTGTTGTTTGACAGCCTTATTTTTAACAGCTTGTGTTGATACCAGCCCCACTAAAGACGTAACTTCAGCAGAAAAAGCCCTCACTTATTTCAATATGGGCGTGCGTTATATGGACATGGGGGAGTTAAAAGTTGCCAAAGACAATCTGGAAAAAGCCTTGGATTGGGACTCAAGCAATCCTGATATTCATAATGCCGTTGCCGCGTTGTACGAAAAAATTCAGGAACCTGAAAAAGCCAGAAGTCATTATCAAAGGGCTTTACGGTTAGCGCCTGAAAATCCGCAAACGCAAAATAATTATGGCCGTTTTTTGTGTGAAACCGGTTCGTATGCAGAAGGATTGCAATATTTGAACGTGGCTTTAAACATGCCGTTGAATAATCGGCGCTGGTTTGCGCTCACCAATGCCGGCCGCTGTTTAATCAGACAGGCACAGGCGCAAAAACCAAAAGCAGAAGCTTATTTTCGCGAAGCTTTGCAGTTACAGCCTGACTACAGTCCGGCATTGCTGGAAATGATGAAGCTGACTTATAACGATGGCAAATATATGTCGGCGAAAGCTTTTTTGCAGCGTTATCAATCGGCGGCACAGGCAACACCTGACTTTCTATGGTATGCGATGCAGATTGAAGAGGCGCTGGATCATAAAAATTTAGCCGAGCAATACAAAGCCTCTTTATTAAATGATTTTCCTGGTTCGGATGAAGCCAGGCGGGTTAAGACCGCGATTAATGACTAGAAAGCCAATTTGCTTTTCGCATCTTCATAAATTCTAACCACAATACACAACACAAAAATGGCAAAAACAAATCAAGCGATTGCAGCAGTCAGAGGAATGCACGATATTCTGCCTGAGCAAACACCACGCTGGCAGTTTGTTGAACAAGCAATCCGGGAAGTTTTAGGCAGCTACGGCTATCAGGAAATCCGCCTGCCGATTGTCGAAAAAACCGAATTATTCAAGCGCTCTATCGGTGAAGTCACGGATATAGTCGAAAAAGAAATGTACACCTTTGATGACCGCAATGGGGATTCATTAACCTTGCGCCCGGAAGGAACTGCGGGATGTCTTCGTGCCTGTCTGGAACATGGGCTATTACATGGACAAACGCACAGGCTTTGGTATTACGGTGCAATGTTTCGGCATGAAAGACCGCAAAAAGGCCGCTATCGACAGTTTTACCAGTTGGGAGTTGAAACTTACGGCATGGCGGGCGCCGATATTGATGCTGAAATTATTCTACTTAGTCACCGATTATGGCAACGGCTAAAAATCCGCGATAAAGTTCAGCTTCAGCTTAATTCTCTGGGTACAACCGCAGAAAGGGCCGCTTATCGGGAAAAACTGGTCGAATATTTTAAAGCCCATTTTGAACAACTGGACGAAGATAGTGTCCGGCGTCTGGAAACCAATCCGCTGCGGATTCTCGATACTAAAAATCCTGCCATGCAGGAGTTGGTGGCAAACGCGCCGGAGCTGATGGCTTATTTGGGCGCTGAAAGTCGTGAGCATTTTCAAACCTTAACCGCCAGTCTGGACAGTTTGGGAATTGAATATCAAATCAACCCGCGTTTGGTGCGTGGTCTGGATTATTACGGCAAAACCGTGTTTGAATGGGTTACCACTGAATTGGGTTCACAAGGCACAATTTGTGCGGGCGGACGTTACGACGGCTTGATTGAGCAATTGGGCGGCAAAGAAAATTACGCCATTGGTTTTGCGCTGGGTATGGAACGACTCCTGGCTTTGGTAGAGCTATTGGAGCAGGTGCCTGTCGCCCGCACTGTTGATGTTTATATGATTCGGGTAGGCAGCGAGGCTGAAAAACAGGGCTTGGTGTTTGCGGAAAATATTCGAGACCAACTGCCAAACCTGAAGTTGCAAATGAATTGCGGCGGCGGCAGCTTTAAAAGCCAGTTTAAAAAAGCCGATAAAAGTACCGCTGAATTTGCCATTATTATCGGTGAAGATGAAGTTAAACGCGGTGAAGTGGCGATTAAAAATCTGCGCATTGAGCAAGAGCAGCAAAGTTTGTCATATAGTGATGCAATTGAATTTTTGCAGGAAAATTTAAACTCTGATATTACCTAAAATCATCAGAAATATTATCTCCAGACCTGACAGGTTTAAAAACCGCTAGGTCTTTTGAATTTACAGAGAATAAAACGTGGAAATTTACGATTCAGAAGAAGAACAGGTTGCCGCGCTGAAAGCGTGGTGGAAAGAAAACAAAAACTCGGTGATTATCGGCGCAGTTCTTGGCGTGACTCTGATCACAGGCTGGAATTACTGGCAGGAGCAAAAAATAAAACAGGCTGAACAAGCTTCCGCCCTGTATGGTGAATTGTTGAATTTTGTCAGCAAAGACCAAAAAGATTCTGCCGAAAAAGTCAGCGAACAAATTGTGAAAGAACACGGCTCCACCTCTTATGCAAACTATGCAACTTTAATGCAGGCAAAATTGAAAGTTGCCGCCGGTGATTTGGAAGGCGCAAAAAAAATTCTGGAAGCGCAAATGAAAAAAGGCGACAAGACATTGCAAAATGTCGCCCGGATTGAACTGGTTCGGTTGATGCTGGCAACCAAGGAATACGAAAAAGGTTTGCAATTGATTGCCGAGGTTGATCCGGCTTCAACCAAAAACTTTGCCGCCAGTTATGAAGAATTAACCGGCGATTTATATGTGGCTTTGGATCGTTTGGGTGAGGCCCGTACCGCTTATCAAAATGCAATCCGTGAAGGTGCAAGCTCACCGTTAGTGCAGTTTAAGCTGGACGACATTACCGCTCCTGAAACCGTTCAAAATCCTGCCAGCTAGTCTTGCGGCTTCAGACCTGACAAGAAAAATGCTGTCAGGTCTTGTTCCTTCCCGCCATTGAATAGAATCTCATGCTAAAACATCACAAAAAATTTCCCCTCCTTCCTGTTGCAGCGGTTCTGATTAGTCTAAGTCTTTCAGGCTGCGCTGCGCTGCAAGGCTTAAAAGACAGCGTTCAGGATTTAGTGGGTTCGGTATTAGGAACGGCCAACAATTCTGAACCGCCGGCAGAATTGACAGAATATAAACCTGACCTGGCAATTGACGTGCTGTGGAAAGAGCAGATTGGCGTCGGAAAAGATAACAAAAATCTGAAACTAGACCTCGCCCTCAGCAATGATAAAATTTTTGTCGCCGACCGCGAAGGACTGGTTCAGGCGCGTTCCAGCGAGAATGGTCAGTTATTGTGGGAAACTGACACCAAATTACCTTTTTCAGCCGGCCCAGGTGTGGGTTCTAATACCCTGATTTTGGGCAGCAGTGATGCCAAAGTTACGGCTCTGGATAATTCCAGCGGTGAGCAATTATGGAGCAGCACCGTCTCCAGCGAAGTGCTGGCGGTACCTGTGGTCGCCAATGGTGTGGTGATTGTCCGCACCACTGATGGCACGGTCATCGCGCTGGATGAAAAAACAGGCCGGCAACTATGGCGTTTTGAAGAGTCGCTGCCAGCTCTGACCTTGCGAGGCGTGAGTAAACCGGTGATTCTCAAGGAGCGGGTGATAGCCGGATTTGCCAACGGCAAGCTGGTCGCCTTGCAGCTTAAAACCGGCAAAAACGAATGGGAAACTACTGTGGCAATGCCGAGCGGGCGCTCTGAAGTCGAGCGACTGGTTGATTTGGCTGGCGACCCGCTGGAAAAAGACGGAATTTTGTTTATTTCCAGTTATCACGGCGGCTCTTCAGCGGTTATGGCAAAAGATGGCAATATGCTATGGCGCAACTCCTGAGAGCACAAATCATCAAGAAGAATATAGATGCCATTGAAAAGGAGGCTGTAAAGGGTACGCATTATGAAGCGAAGATTCGTCCGT
>CAIQWF010000175.1 GCA_903875455.1 uncultured Pseudomonadota bacterium | reverse complement strand
CCATTAAAGCCTTATTTTGTTTTCTGGCGTTTAACCAGAAGTCCGAGCCGAGCTAAATTTTTGTCATGTACAGAGCCGAAAAAGACAAACGCCGCTACACCCCAATTGAAGCATATCCTTATGATTCTTTATGGCGACCGACTTTAGGAAGTTTTGTAATTGCGGTTTACACAGAAAATTTTACACCCTCCAGCAGCCACGTTAATCGCAAAAAATAAAAAACTTAAGTTATGAACTATCCTTTATCCATTGATTCTAAATAATAAAATTTGATGAGTTTGCTATTTTAACAACGGCTAGTTTACACTTAAGAGAATAACCGTTTTTTCAAATTGAAATTTATGAGCCTACAAGACCGCATTATTAAACTTTTCACCGACAGCATCCAGACCAAGCAAAACGCAATGGATAGTCTTTGTGGGGATATTGAATATGCTTCACAACGGATTGTTGAAACGTTGGTCAATGATAAAAAAATATTGGCTTGTGGAAACGGCGGCTCAGCAGGTGATGCCCAGCATTTTGCTTCCGAAATGATTAACCGTTTTGAACGCGAACGTCCTCCGTTGCCCGTAATTGCTTTAACGACCGACACTTTAACCCTCACCTCCATAGCTAACGATTACAGTTATGACGAAGTTTTTGCAAAGCAAATCAGGGCGCTAGGGCAAAGCGGCGATTTATTGGTGGCTTATACCACCAGCGGCAACTCCGGCAATATTCTCAAGGCGGTAAATGCCGCACATGACAAAAACATGAACGTGCTTGCCTTGACAGGGAAAGATGGCGGCAGGTTGGTTGCTGAACTGAATGAGTTTGATATTGAAATTCGCATTCCTTCCCAATCAACAGCGCGGATTCAGGAAGTGCATTTATTAATTACCCATTGTCTATGCGACTTGATAGATCACCAGCTATTTGGAGGACAGAATCATGAATAAATCAGTGTTTTTACTACTCATTCCCTTACTGCTTGACGGCTGCACAACGATTGGAGTGGGAGCTGCAGAACTCACTGGCGTTTCTCTGCTGAATGACCGCCGAACCACTCAAGCTCAGCTTCTTGACGAAAAAATTGAAGACGATGCTGATATTACCCTTAATTCAAATTCAATTATCAGAGAAAACTGCCATTTTAATATCATTTCCTACAACCGGATTGTCCTGATAACAGGCGAAGCCCCCAATTCAGAATTACGGGCACAAATAACCACATTGATTCAGAATTTGAGTGATGTGCGAGTAGTAAAAAACCACATGCTGATTGCCCTGCCCACATCATTTTCCAGCCGCACTAACGATGCTGTTATCACAGCCAGAGTAAAAAAGGCTTTTACTGAAGATAGCAGATTGCCGGGGCTTGATGCTACCCGGATTAAAGTAGTTACAGAAAATGGCAGGGTATTCCTGATGGGAATAGTCTATCAAAAAGATGGTGAGGCGGCTGCCGATGTAGCCAGCAGACAGATCGGAGTTCGGGAAGTTATCAAAGTTTTTGAATATCTTTAAGCTAACTTTTATCACCAGATCAAAAAAGCCTATCATTGAGAAATCCATTCATTTAGAACAATTGTGCGCCGGTGTTGTTTCGCAATAATCTGCCTATAAAGTAGCAGCTCTTAATGTAACAGGATTCAGTTTTGCCGCTTTAAACGCGACAAGAAGTTGTGGCAATACTTCAACAATTACGGGCACACCTTCAATAGTTCGGGCAGCATGTCCATCATGCAGCAGCAAAATATCTCCGGCTTGCAGATTTTCAAGCAATTTATTCAACACCCGTGCTGTTTGTTTTTCACGGGTATCAAAACCGCGCCGGGTCCAACTGGCTAATTGCAAACCTAAACCACATAATATCGGCTCTAGCAGAAAATTACGCAAACCCGCAGTCGGACGAAAGAACAGCGGTGCGACTCCTGTAATGGCTGTTACAGATTGCTGTGCGGCGACGATTTCTGCCCGAATCCGTTTACTATTGATGAGTAGCGAAAAATAATGCCAATGATGCTGGGTGTGATTTTCCACCGCATGACCCCGCTTTACAATCTCACAGCATAATTCAGGATAATCTTGTGCATGTTGGCCAATACAAAAAAATGTGGCTTTAGCATTATAGGCATCCAAAATATCCAAGACTTGCGGGGTTACTTCAGGATCAGGGCCATCATCAATGGTCAGGGCGACTTCCCGACGTTGCACAGAAGCGGCTGGTAACTGCGTCCAATTTGTCCCTAATAATTGACAGCGAGGCAATAAACCGGCGGCGACTATTGATAAATGGTCAACAACGATAACTGCGATCACCCACAACCAATACTTTGGCAATATCGACACAAACAGAATAGCCAAAACATGCAGCACAGCCGAGGCTACGAGAAAAAAAGAAGGTCGCCATTGTTTTGGCCCGGAAATCATATTTTCCACGATGCGCAACCTCGACTATCAAAAGGTTAAACTAAATTTCAGGTTCGTAACGGCGGCGAACAGCTTCTTTTCGGGCATCATCAATTTCTTTCATAATGCTGCGAACGTCGGCAATTTTTTCAGGTCGCTTGAATTTGCCGGTTAATTGCACTTCCGGGTGCAAATCACCGCTTTGATAAAGTTTCCAGATTTCCTTGCCATAATCAGTGCCGCGTAATTGCGGAGCAAACTGGCTGAAATAACTGGTTAAGTTCTCGACATCACGCTCTAGCATTCGTGCCGCGTTATTATTTGCCGCTGCATTTACCGCCTGGGGTAAATCAATAATTACCGGCCCATAACTGTCAACCAGTACATTAAACTCAGACAAATCGCCGTGAATCAAACCAATGCAAAGCATTTTTACCACAGCCCTGATTAAAACGCCGTGATATTCCAACGCTTCGGACCGGGTTAGTTCCATATCATTTAAGCGCGGCGCGGCATTACCATCAGCATCTGTGACTAGTTCCATCAGCAATACTCCTTCGACAAAATTGTAAGGCTGCGGCACACGAATTCCCGCTTCGGCTAACCGATATAATGCTTCTACTTCTGCAGTTTGCCAGACTTTTTCCTGTTGTTCACGACCGTAGCGGGATTTTTTTTCCATCGCCCGTGCCTGCCGACTGTTGCGAACTTTCCGCCCTTCCTGATATTGTGCTTGAGTATGAAAGCCGCGTTGTGAAACTTCTTTATAGACTTTGGCGCAGCGAATTTCCCCTTCCGAGACAACCACATAAACCGCTGCTTCCTTGCCGCTTTTCAAAGGTCTCAATACTTCATCAACCAGACCGTCACGGACTAAATGCTGAATACTTTTCGGAATTTTCATGGCATCCTTGAATGAAGTTGGGAGATAACAGGAAGGGAGCTTAAGTTTGTAATAAGCAATAAAAAAGGCTTAGTGGAAAACCACTAAGCCTTTATAGAATCTGTGGTACCGAGGGTCGGAATCGAACCGACACTCCCGCAAAGGAACTGGATTTTGAATCCAGCGCGTCTACCAGTTTCACCACCCCGGCACAGAATTCGCATTATAGGTGAACATGTATAATAATGCCAGTATTTTTTTTTAAATTTTAATTTTTTCTCCAGTCATAATGAATAAAAGTGATTTTAACTATAACTTGCCTACCAATTTAATTGCCCAAAACCCGTTGGAAAATCGCAGTGCCAGCCGGTTGTTGTGTATGAATAAACAGTCAGGAGAGCTTGTTGACAGACAATTTACAGATTTTATTGATTTGGTTCAGGCCAATGATTTGCTGGTGTTTAATAACACTAAAGTGATTCCGGCGCGGTTATTTGGCCACAAGCAAAGCGGCGGCAAGGTAGAGGTTTTGATTGAAAGACTACTGGATGAGCATAACGCGATTGCCCATGTCAAAGCCAGTAAAGCGGCGAAAGCCGGAACTGTGATTACGCTTGCGGGCGGATATCACTGTGAAGTATTAGGACGGGAGCAGGATTTATATCGGCTGCATTTTCACGGCGAACAGCCTCTGTTATCGATATTGGCGCAAATTGGACATATTCCGTTACCACCTTACATTACTCGCGCCGACAATGAAGCCGATTTCAGCCGCTATCAAACGGTTTTTGCGCAGCAGGAAGGCGCGGTTGCTGCGCCAACTGCCGGGTTGCATTTTGATGAAGCGACGATGGCGAAAATTCAGGCTAAAGGAATTAGCCAGGCTTTTGTGACTCTGCACGTCGGTAGCGGCACGTTTCAGCCGGTGCGAGTAGAAAATTTGGCCGAGCATATTATGCACAAAGAATATTTTGCAGTTTCGCAGAAAACCGTGAAAGCAATTCAGGAAACTCGAGCGAAAGGCGGTCGGGTGATTGCGATAGGCACCACTGCGGTAAGGGCCTTGGAGTCGGCTTCCCAAAACGGTGAGTTGGCCGCAGGATTTGGCGATACCGATTTGTTTATTACCCCCGGTTATCAGTTCAAGTCGGTTGATGCAATGCTAACAAATTTTCACCTGCCAGAATCAACACTATTGATGCTGGTTTCTGCCTTTGCCGGGTATGAAAATATTATGCAAGCTTACCAGTATGCAATAGCGCAAAAATACCGGTTTTTCAGTTATGGCGATGCGATGTTTTTGGCTTGATTTCAGCCTGTTTTCTTGCCGCTAACAGCTGAAAATAATGCCCAACAAATAACTCGGCTCCACAGCCCAAGCTTTTTTTTCCTAGGTTACACGTTACTTAAAACTATAAGCTCTATGATTAATCGCTATATAATGGTACAAATTAATAATAAATTTTTTATCAATCCAAAACGCGAAAAACCACCGCAGCCGTGAGTTGCTGGAATGGTTTAGTAACAACAATAAAAATAATGGGTAAGGTGATCTAATGGCAGAGAAAACAGTAAGCAAACACTTGATTAATCTTGAAAAACATTTTGCGCTTACTCAGCCGGTCTTGCAAAGGGCGGGTAAGGTTTTTCATGAACTTGACCAGATTGAATATGATTTGGGCCTGATCGAAATTGACGAAACCACCGCCCGCAAAAATTCCTGGTGGCCGATTGTCAGTTTAATTGGTGGCAACTCCCCGACTAAAAACAACTTTCTCAGCCGTTATTTAGGCTCCAGTCTGCAAACGCCGGTAGTTCACACTTCCACCCATAAGTTCACCGTGTTACAGCACACCCCACAAGCTACACAAGTGACTTTGCCAGGAACCGCTCTGGATGTAGATCATCGCCTGCCGTTTTATCAAATCAGCGAGCGTATTGAACTGCTGGTTAAAGGTGAAGGCAGCAAAATAAATGGTTATCTGGAATTAAAAACCCTGCACAGTGACAAACTCAAAGGCAAATTATTTATTGATACCCCGGCTTACACCACCACTTACCATAGTCCGGCACAAATGCTGTTGACCCAGCATGTGCTGGATATTTCGGATTTGATTTTTGTTTTTACTGATCTTTTTGAAGCCGAAGAGCCGGTCAGCGACGAGCTGGTTAAAAGTCTTATCAGCCATCAAGACTCGAATAAACTGATTTACATCATCGACCGTTCTGACATGGGCATGGATCCGGTGAAAACCAATGAAGTTATCAATGCCTGGCAAAAAAAGCTGGCGCATTTAGGATTGGATACCGGCGACTTTATTGTGCTGACTGAATCTGACAATCAGGACTTTAGCGGCGTTGCCGCAGTCGAACAACGAATGGCGAATGTGGAAAATGACCGCTCTTATCGGGTATTACATGCGCTGGAAAAAAGTATTCGCGATATTGACGACCTGATTATGCCTACAGTACAGGCCGCTTTGGTACAATGGAAAGAAAGAGCTAACATGACCACCTTAATCATTCTGGGCTTTGTTGTTTCACTGATTTTGTTTGCAGAAATATCAATGGGGGTACTGGATTTGCTGTTAGATCCGATTTTTGGGCCACTGTCGCTGGCAGCGGTGATTGCCGTAATCATTCCTTTTCATATTTTTAACAGTAAAATTCATGCAAAATTCATCATTAAACAGTTGAATAAACAGCAAAAAGAACTTAATCTGGTTGAAAGTCTTGCAGGGCTGTTTGAAAAAAGCCTGTCGTTTTGGCGGATTTTATTGCCGATTACAGAACCTGTGGGCAGCAACCGGAAAAACCGGGCTAAACTGGCACAATTAATCGAAAAAAACAAAGAACTGATTCAATCATTGAATGATGGTTTTAGCTATATTGAAACTGAAGAATCTTCTTTTTACTCGAAACTGTAATGATTCTATCTTGGAATTAATGATGACATTTCAGCTGAATTTAACCTAACTTGGTTGATGCGTGTATGGACCTATTAATAGAATATTTACCCTTGTGCTGGTTTAAAAACCATCCTTGGCAATTGACCGGTTCACTGCCTTTTTTAAAAAAGAATGCGATTTTTGGCGGTATCTTAAAGTTTCTGATGCTGGCTAATATGATACCGGTACATGAAGCTTTTTTTGCGGTATTGCTTAATATAGGACTGGTTTTAGGCTTTGTAGCGGCGATGTTGAGTTTAAACCGCACGATGCACAATCATACGCAAATGGTCAGCGCCTTACTGTTTTGCGAAAATGTGGTCTTAATCTTTTGTGTACCGGTGGTTGCCTGGTTTACAGTGACTTATGACTGGCTTAGCTACACGGCATTTATCGGAGTCATCTCCTGGAATTTCGCTCTGATTACCTACATTATGAAAAGAGTGCTGGCAATTGATGTTTTTGCCAGCATGGTGATTGCGTTTTTATATTTTGTCAGTACTTACGGTATCGCGTATTCCTTTACCCTGCTTTTCTAAGCTTTTTCCTCGTCAAATCCATTAAGTTACAGGAGCCTGGCTTAATGGATTTTCATGGACAATTCATTTTTTCAGGCTGAATTTGATTTTAATTTCGCTGAAATCTGACGTGATTGCACAACAACCTGCTTGAGTTTATGAACGATTTATCCAGCCCTCAACTGATTGACCGCTTCGGCAGAAAAGTCGATTATCTGCGCATTTCGATTACAGACCGCTGCGATTTTCGCTGTGTTTATTGTATGGCGGAAGATATGACTTTTCTGCCTCGAGCCCAGATTTTAACGTTGGAAGAAATTTATACTCTGGCAGAAGCCTTTGCCCAGTTGGGAGTAAAAAAAATCCGCATCACTGGCGGCGAGCCGCTGGTCAGACACGGGGTGCTGGATTTGTTGCGCGACATAGGCGCTATCAGTTCGCTTAAAGAACTGGTTTTAACCACCAATGGCTCCAAACTGACCGAAATGGCGGCGGCGTTAAAACAAGCCAAAGTAAAACGTTTGAATATTAGTCTGGATACACTCGATGCGGTTAAATTCAGAGCCATCACCCGCACCGGCGACTTGTCGCAAGTCTTGGCAGGGATTGATGCTGCAAAAGAAGCAGGCTTTGAACGCTTAAAAATCAATGCAGTGATTTTAAAAAACCGTAATCACCATGAAGTGTGTGAGTTGGTGCAATTTGCCGTTGATAAGGAAATTGACATCAGTTTTATTGAAGAAATGCCGTTAGGCGTGGTTTCTGCGCATAATCGGGCGGAGGCTTATTATCCCAGCCATTTGATTAAAGCCGATTTGGCGCAGCGTTTTGCTTTGCTGTCAAGCATCAGCAAAACCGGAGGGCCTTCTGATTATTTCAATGTGATTGGCACAAATACCCGTGTAGGGTTTATTTCTCCGCACAGCAGCAATTTTTGCAGTAGCTGTAACCGGGTTAGATTAACCGTCGAAGGGCGGTTGCTGCTGTGTTTGGGCAATGAGCATTCAGTGGATTTGAAACAGGTTATCAGAGCCAATCCGGGCGATATGGCTTATCTAAAACAGGTTATTGTTAATGCCATGCAACACAAGCCTGAGAAACATGAATTTAATTTACACGAGCAGCCGGTTATTTTACGCTATATGAATGCGACGGGCGGCTAAGTGCCAACAACAGACTAATCCAATTTTGAATATTTTCGGGGGTATAAGCATGAAAACTAATTCTGTATTGATTATTGATGATGATGAAATCTCATTGTTGATCTTGCAAAACGCTTTGGAAATTGAAGGGTTCAATGTGATTGCAACTACGGATAGTTTTATGGCAACTGAACTTTTCAACCAGCACAGGCCAAGAGTCATCGTTCTCGATATCTTCATGCCTGGGAAAGATGGTTTTGAGCTGATTAAAGAGCTGAGAGGTTTGTCAGAAAAAACCTTTATTGTGGCGATTTCTGCTAATGACCAGTATTTGCGTCCGATTAAAGCCCTAGGTGCGGATGCAGCCTTGTCTAAAGTCAATATGCCTGACGCGGTTATTGATAGCATTACCGAGGCTTTTAGCAGGTAAGAAAATACAGAGCAATTTGCAAACACCTTTCTCTAGTCCGAAGAAAATATCTTAAAAATTACAATGACATCCACTGCTAATACACTACAGGTATCGGGATAATTTTGAAAACAGTGCGAATCCGGCATGAATTGCTCAATTTCAAAAATCAAGGATGTGAAGCGTATAAAACCTTGCCATCTTTGGTAATCTTGCTGGCATCAGGATTTGTATAGACAACTATGCTAATCTACCTTCCATATCGCAGAACTTTTTTAGCTTATAGCAAAAACAATCAGCTCAGGCTGAACATGACTCATGAAAAACCAACGCTTTCTTTTTTTACTTCTGGCAAGTAGTTTTACCCTTGGCTGCACACAGATATCACCCAAACACGTTATTGGTGCGGTTGAGATGGTCCAGATTCAGGACTTGCATTATCGTGCCCGCATTGACACCGGTGCAGATACAACTTCGCTTAACGCATACAATATTGATGTTCAGGGTGAAGAGAGCAATGTGAACGCCAATGTTGGCAAAACTTTACGGTTCAGCACCGCGAACGAAAATGGTGAAAGCCAGACCATTGAAACTAAAATTGTGAAAGTAAACAGTGTGCGCAATGTCTTGGGCAGTGAATCGCGTTATGTGGTGCAACTAGCGATTGCCTGGGGCAGTTATGTGAAAACAGTCGAGGTTAACCTGCGTGACCGCTCGAAAATGCAGTTTGCCTTACTACTAGGACGGAACTGGCTAAAAGATGATTTTGTGGTGGACGTAAGCAGTGAACAGCTGCGGATGAAAGAGCAAAATAGTTACATTGAAAGTTTATTGCCGCGTATTTTAACCCAATAAACGTGCATAACCTTTATTGCTCGATGTCATTGCTGAATTCCAGCGCCGCTATCAACTGTTTAATCATTTTGACTAAGGCAGGATTAACTTCCTGCATCGCGTCTTTCGGACTAATCCATTGTCGCTGGCGGTGGCTTTCTTCCCATTCATGAGTATCCACCATTTCTGTCACCGCCATTGGAAACACCTCAATCGAACACTGCCCGCCCCATTTTTCCCGACTATATCTTCCCAATGCCTGATCCGCAACTACGCCCCGCAGCCCTGCTTCTTCCCACGCTTCTTTAGCAGCCGACATTTGCGGACTCAAGCCCGGTTCAATCACACCTTTGGGAAACCCCCATTTTTCTTTACTCCCCGCAGAAATCAGCAATAGCTGCAATTCACCATCGACAATGTGATAGGGAATCACTCCTGATTGCGCATAATAATAAGCCGGACGTGATCTGAATTCTGTGTCATTTAACGTGATAAACGGAAAACCTTCGGGTAATGACGAGGCAGAAACAAGATTGTTCAATATTCCGCAACCTGAGTGAGTTTGCGACCAGTGTGCGGCCAGCGTTAAATGGGCCAGCGTGGCAGTCGGCAAGATTTTGCCGTTTTCAGACTCCGGCAGCGGCAGATTTACCAAGTCTTCCAGCAAATGTTCCAGCCCCGGATTATGCCCAACTAACATTACCCTTTGAGCCTGGCGCGGGCATTCATTTAGAATGGCCCTCAAAGTAGCGAAATTGGCTTCATAAATATCCGGTTCCTGATAAATATGATTATCTCCAAGCCCCATCGCCTTGCAGCATCTTATCGCGGTTTCAATGGCCCGCTCTGCCGGGGAGCTGAGAATAAAATCGGGGAGCAAATTTTGCTGTTGCAGCCAGACTCCAATCTGTTCTGCCCCTCGCTTGCCACGTTCCAGCAGTGGCCGATGAAAATCATCACAATCAACATTCCAGTCGGATTTTCCGTGGCGGAGAATAAGCAGCTCTTTGTTTTTCATATCCATTTTTATTATTTTTACTTAATAAAATTAATTATTTAAGTGATTTCGCAATTTGCTATTGTCTATGAACAAACCCTGTATAGCATTTGAAAATCACCCTCCTTGGTGCTGAACTCAGGTATAAATACCGGAATAACGGCGAATCACGTACCGGTTGAAACATCTTTCTAATCAGGGAAGTTTAACCGCAATGGTAGCGGGTTTGCCAGTTTTAAAGTTTTTGCTTTAAAGCGCCCATTAACTAATCAACCTGGAAAGGAATTGATGATTATTTCATCTGACTGCCTGACTGTTTGAAACATTGTTACTTTTTAAGCCTGTTTATACTCTTTTAACTTCTTAACTTCGCTAATCCATGCAGGTTCCTGTACAATAGCCGCAAGAGTTGACCGAACAGTCGCTGTTTTATCGAAAGATAAAAGGGAGGAAAGTCCGGGCTCCACAGGGTAAAGTGCCAGGTAATGCCTGGGAGGCGTGAGCCTACGGAAAGTGCCACAGAAAATATACCGCCGTAAAAGTTCGCTTTCGCGGTAAGGGTGAAATGGTGCGGTAAGAGCGCACCGCGCAACGGGTAACCGTTGTGGCAGGGAAAACCCCACTTGGAGCAAGATCAAATAGGGAAACACAATGCGTGACCCGCGCTGTTTCCGGGTAGATTGCTTGAGCCGTCGGGTGACTTACGGCCTAGATGAATGACTGTTTTAAACAAAACCCGGCTTACAGGTCGACTCTTTCTTTTCTGTATCAAGCCTTCTCGCCCTGAAAAACTGCTTTTTCCTCTTCGATTTCCGCGTATATAAACAAGCCTTTCGCCCTGTATGCACTATACTTCACTGTAGCAAGAAGCGAAAAAGCTGCAATACGCTTATTTTTCAGGGTTTATACTCATTAAGTTAGAGACGTTTTTTTAGGTTTTCATTACGCCGTAAGTTGTGGGCCGGCATTTTCTAATAACATAATTTTTACAGTCATAATGGAGCAACAAATGGTTGAGCGTAAGCGTTCAAGTGGAAAGCCGGTGCAATACAACACCGCTTTGCATCATCGCGCCTTGCTGATTCGCGCCATAGAGCTGTTGCTGACTTTGTTTTATAAAAAAACGCATCCTGACAAGCTTGCCCATATTAAAAAATGGGAACGTGAAAAAATTGTCAATCTAGGTTTGGCCGATTATCCCTTGCCCCCGAAAACCTCGCCTGCCAAAGATATTTCTTTTACCTCCTGGGATAGTGAAAAAGTCTCAAATTTTGGCTTGACCGGAGCTCACGCGGTTAAAAATGCTCATCGGAGCCAGCATCAACCTAAAGAGAAGCTATCTGATACCAACCTTACGCCAAAAATCGCCCCAGTCCAGATTAAGAAAAAAAGCCAGACTCAAATCGGTTTAAAAAATGACAATGCCATAGACGATTTTTTTAAGATTCTGGGGTATGAATAAACGCCTGAAAATCACCTTAACAGGATTGCTGCAAGGGATAGGTTTTCGGCCTTTTGTCTATCGTCTGGCCAGACAATATCAGCAGGCAGGCTGGGTCGCGAATGACAATCAGCATGTGGTGATTGAAATTGAAGGCAACAGCGCACAACAGACTTTGTTTTTATCTGCACTGCAATCGCAAGTTCCCGGCTGCGGACATATTGCCGAAATCACCTACCATCAAATCCCGCTTCAAAACGAAACTGTTTTTCAGCTCAAGACCAGTTTAAACCTGGATGAAAATAAATCCGCTTTCGTTTGTCCTGATATAGCGATATGCGAGGCTTGTAGCGGTGAATTATTCGACCCCAGCAATCGCCGCTACTTACATCCTTTTATCAGTTGCTGTCATTGCGGGCCGCGTTACAGCTTAATCTACGAATTACCTTACGACCGCTGCAATACCAGTTTGCGCGATTTTCCGTTATGCCCGCAATGTTTGACCGAATATCGAAACCCTGCCGACCGGCGTTTTCATGCCCAAACTATTTCTTGTCACAATTGTGGCCCACAGCTTAGTTTTTCTGATAATCAAGGCAATTTTTTAGCGTCCAAACAGGCTGCATTAGATGCCGCAATCACTGAATTAAAACAGGGCAAGATTGTGGCAGTAAAAGGCGTAGGCGGTTTTCAGTTAATGGTTGATGCGACTCATCAGGAAGCGGTTTTACGATTACGGCAACGCAAACATCGTATCAGCAAGCCGTTTGCGTTAATGGTAAGTTCAATAGCGCAAGCGGAAGAATTGACCGAACTCAACGACATGGAAAGACAGGTTTTAAAATCTGCCACTGCACCGATTCTGTTGGCAAAAGCCAAGCCTGATTTAACTATCGCCGAAGCCGTTGCACCAAAACAAGCCTTATTAGGTTTAATGCTGCCTTACACGCCGTTGCATTATTTGCTTATGCGCGGCATGAAAAGCCCGGCAATCGCCACCAGTGCCAATCAACATGGCGAACCCATTTGCATCGACAACAATCAAACTATTGCAAAACTGGCCGGAATCGCTGATTTTTTCCTTTGCCATAACCGCGACATTTTACGACCGCTAGATGATTCAATTGTGCGGGTGATTGCTGGAAAAACTACCGTATTAAGGCGGGCGCGGGGTTATGTGCCAACACCGATTCCAGTTAAAAACGATTTGCCAGCAACTTTAGCCGTGGGTGGGCAGTTAAAAAATACCGTGGCGATTGCGCAAAATAATCAGGTTATCTTAAGCCAGCATTTAGGCGATTTGGAACAACTGGAAACAGCGCAGCAATTTCAGAAAACCATTGCCGATTTAAGCAAGTTTTACGCGATTCAACCTCAGCAAGTAATCTGCGATAATCACCCTGATTATGTCAGTAGCCAATATGCAAAAAGCCTAAATTTACCGGCGAAAACCGTGCAGCATCATTACGCGCATATTTTGTCGTGCATGGCGGAACATCAATTGCTACCGCCAGTATTAGGCGTAGCATGGGATGGTACCGGCCTGGGAGCGGATAATCAGCTTTGGGGCGGAGAATTTTTACGAATCAATCAACAAGATTTTCAACGCATTGCCCATTTACGCCCGTTTCCGCTGGTCGGCGGTTTTCAGGCAATAAAAGAACCGCGCCGGGTAGCTTTGGGTTTGCTTTATAGCTGTTTGGGTGACAATTTATTCACGGAAAAATACGCGGATTTATTAACCTCATTTTCACAAACCGAGCTTAAACTGCTGCATAGTATGTTAAAAAAATCGCTGAATTGCCCGCAAACCACCAGCATTGGCCGACTGTTTGATGGCATCGCAAGTTTGCTGAGTTTATGCCAGATTAGCGAATTTGAAGGTCAAGCAGCAATGGCTCTGGAACAGGCGGCGATGTTTGCCAAGGGCAAAGACGAATTAATTCGCCCTTACCGTGTAAAAATTTTTAACGAAAATAATGTACTGGTGATTGATTGGGAACCCCTGCTATTGGAAATACTGGCTGATTTATCCGTCGTAACGACTGGAGAAATTGCGGCGAAATTTCATCAAACTTTAGCAAAAATGATTTTTTCTGTTGCAGAAAAGTTTGAGTCTCAGCCCATTGTTTTAAGCGGTGGCTGTTTCCAAAATGCTTATTTGGTCGCTGCGATTGAAAATCTTAATCACGAGTATAATTATCGCCTGTTTCGCCATGAGAAAATCCCACCGAATGATGGTGGTTTGGCGCTGGGACAAGTTTTTGCCTCTACTTCTATTTGAACGAACCGGAATATCATTATGTGCCTAGCCATCCCCGGAAAAATTATCAGCCTGTCCTCTGAAAATAACAGTTTAGACCGTCTCGCCCGTGTTGATTTCTCAGGCGTTATCAAAGAAATCAGCCTTGCCTATTTGCCCGAAGCCAAATTGAACGATTATGTGATTGTTCATGCCGGCTTGGCCTTATCAATACTGGATGAAAATGAGGCTGCTGCCACTTTGGCCGCACTCGCTGAACTCGATGATATGAACCAAACCGAACTGCAATCATGATTGCACCGCAAGCTTTTCGTGACCCTGCGGTTGCCAAAAAAATTCTGGCGGCGATTGCCAACATCACCACCCAACCCTGGACGCTGATGGAAGTGTGCGGCGGCCAAACTCACAGCATCATCAAACATGGCATCGACCAGTTATTGCCGGAACAAATCCGCCTGATTCACGGCCCCGGTTGTCCGGTTTGCGTCACGCCGTTGGCATATATCGACAAAGCTTTGGCGATTGCCGCCCAGCCGAATATTATTTTCTGCTCGTTTGGCGATATGTTGCGGGTTCCTGGTTCTCATCAGGATTTATTGGGATTAAAAGCGCAAGGAGCGGATATTCGCATCGTTTATTCACCACTGGATGCCATCAAAATTGCTCAGCAAAATCCAGAACGGGAAGTGGTGTTTTTTGCCGTTGGTTTTGAAACCACTGCGCCATTGACCGCTTTAACCGCAACTCAAGCGCGAAAATTAAACTTAAAAAACTTTTCGCTGTTAGCCTGTCATGTCTTGGTGCCGCCGGTGATGCGGGCGTTATTGAATTCTCCACAAAATCAGGTGCAAGGTTTTCTGGCGGCGGGGCATGTATGTACGATTATGGGGATTGGCGAATATTTACCGGTTGCGGCACAGTATCACATCCCGATAGTGGTGACAGGCTTTGAACCGGTGGATGTGTTGCAGGGAATTTATCAATGTATTGCGCAACTGGAAAGTGGCCGGTTTGAGGTTGAAAACGCTTACAGTCGGGTCGCACGGAATGAGGGAAATCCCACGGCACAGCAGGCAATGCGAGAAGTATTTGTCACAACAGACCGCAGTTGGCGCGGCATGGGGGAAATTGCGCAAAGTGGTTTAACCTTATCGCCGGATTTTGATGCCTGGAATGCGGAAAAACGCTTTAATGTCGAAACGATTAAAACAGTAGAGCCCAAAGCCTGCCGCAGTGGTGAGGTTTTGCAGGGCTTGATTAAACCGGCGCAATGTCCTGAGTTTGGCACAAGCTGTACGCCCGAACATCCGTTAGGTGCAACAATGGTTTCCACCGAAGGGGCGTGTGCTGCCTATTATCGTTATCGCCGCCTTAATACCTAGCGCATTCTGTTTATTTTCTCTAAATACCATGAAACGACTACTGCTCCTCAAAAACTCGCTGGCTTTGCGGCTGCTGAAAGTTGTTTTTTCCATTTACCTGATTATTACGGTAATTGTCACATTGCTGCAAATGTTCAATGAATATTTAATTGAAGAGCATTATGTCAAAAACAGCTTAAACATCAGCCAATCCATTTTTCAGCAGAGCTTAACCCAATCAGCCAAGGATTTTGATCTTGAACAATTGTCAGCAATTGCAGACGGGATATTAAAGCAGCCGACTCTGGTCGGGATAGAAATTGTTGGACAGGGTATTTTTATTCAAAAAGGACAAATTTTAAACAAACAGGCGATGCCGGTATTGCTGCAAAATGGCGTGGAAAATAGCTTGCCTTCTTACCTTCGTTTGTTTGGCTATTCCTTTGATTTGGCGCAGCAAAACAGGATATTCGCCAAAGTGACTTTATACACCAGCAACCAGAGGGTGATTAACAAGGTCAAATACAGTTTTTTAGTGACAACTATTAATGCGGTTATCAAAACCATTGCATTATGGCTGTTGTTTATCTGGGCTTTTAATAAGTTTTTGACTCAACAGCTCGATGTATTTTGTCGGGAAATGGAAAATACCGATATTGATAAACAGAAATACCATTTTTTACATCTGGAAACCTTTAACTCCTATGAACTTTCCAGAATTGAATACTTCTTTAATGATTTGTTGAAACGGATTGTAGAAAGTCGCAACAGTCTCGCTGAGTTAAATAAAACTCTGGAACAGAAAGTTGCAGCCAGAACCGAGGAGCTTTCTGAAAAAAAACGGACTTTGGAAAAACTAAACTCAGAGCTGGAGCAAAAGCTAAATCTTATTGAAATATTGGTGATTACTGATGAATTAACGCAACTCTATAATCGCCGCTATTTTAATAATATTTTCCCGAAAGAACTCCAAAGAGCTGCCCGCGAAAATATGGCCATTTCTTTTTTGATTTTTGACATAGATCACTTCAAACAATACAACGACTGTTATGGACATCAAAAAGGCGATGATGTACTGAAAAAAATTGGCGCTGTGCTAAAAAAACAATGTCTGCGCGGCAGTGATATTCCCTTGCGACTGGGTGGTGAAGAGTTTGGGGTCATTTTTTCAGGTCTGCCTGTCGAAGAGGCATTTCTTTTTGCCGATAAAATCAGGCAAGCCATAGCAGATACCCAAATTGAGCATGTTTTTAACAGTGCGGCCAATTGCGTCACCGCTTCGTTTGGACTGGTGACTACCCTTGCCCATCCTCACTTGAACATGGATGAGTTGTATAAACAAGCAGACGATGCTCTTTATCAGGCAAAAGACAGTGGACGAAATAAGGTTGTGCAAGCGCCAACAGAACCACGCTGAATAAATTTACCCAAAAACTTTTCTGTTTTTGTTCCGCCGGTATTTGTAATCTCCGGGACTGGCAATCTTTTTAACTCTTCCATCTCTGCCCCGACTGACAGTTGAATAATGTTTTCTCCATCAAAAACAGCTCTTTATGATAGAATCACCCCCTTTTCCTTAACAGACCTAAGATCTTATGATTAAACAGCGTACCTTGAAAAATACCATTCGCGCCACCGGCGTGGGCTTGCACACGGGTGATAAAGTCTATTTGACCTTGCACCCCGCCGCTGTAGATACTGGAATTTGCTTTCGCCGGGTGGATTTGCCGGAACCTGTAATTATCCGCGCTACTTCCGATAATGTCGGTGAAACCAAGCTGTCAACAACATTGGTACAAGGCGATGTGAAAATCTCCACCGTTGAGCATTTGCTGTCAGCATTGGCAGGTTTAGGGATTGATAACGCCATTGTTGATGTCAGTTCTGCTGAAGTGCCGATTATGGACGGCAGTGCAGGGCCTTTCGTATTTTTGATTCAGTCTGCGGGGATTGTTGAACAGGATAGCCCGAAAAAATACATTCGGATTAAAAAACCTATCCGGGTTGATGAAGATGATAAATGGGCCTCGTTTGAACCGTTTGATGGTTTCAAAGTCACTTTCACCATTGATTTTGAACATCCCGCCTTTGCCGACCATCTGAAAACGGCAACGATGGACTTTTCTTCCACTACTTTTGTGAAAGAAGTCAGCCGGGCCCGAACCTTTGGTTTTATGAAAGACATTGAGTTTTTACGGGAAAATAATCTGGCTTTGGGCGGCAGTCTTGATAATGCCATTGTGGTTGATGACGACAAAGTACTGAATGAAGACGGACTGCGTTATGCGGATGAATTTGTCAAACACAAAATCCTGGATGCGATTGGCGATTTATATTTGTTAGGGCATAGCCTGATTGGTGAATTTCACGGCTATAAATCAGGCCATTCCTTGAATAACAAGTTGTTGCGGGCATTATTGGAAAACAAAGACGCATGGGAAATTATCTCCTTTAGCGACGAAAACAACGCTCCAATTTCGTTTATGCGCTCTGCGCAAAATCAGGCGGCCGGTTAATTCTCAACCCCTGGCAGTTAAGAGAGTTTTTCCAAAGTCCGGCTTAACCGCGCCAATGCTGATTTTAACTCATCATCCTCGATAGCCTGAAAACTCTCGCGCAACAATTCAATATTTCTCTTGGACGGCAGGTTTGCTTTACGGCTGACCTGCTGCGATTTAGGCTCTGAAACAATTCGTACTTGTATCAACTCAAGTTTGGGCAGACTTGAAGCTTGCAAGGTATGCAAAATAATCGGCAAAAAAGCCCGCACCTGCGCCGCCCATTCCTCGGCATCGGCATAAAGCAGGCACTGTTTTCCTGATACCACGCAATACAGTACATGCTCTTCCAAATGCGTCGGCAATATCTCCCTGACCTGTTTTAAAAACTGCTGTTGCTGCCGGATTTTCGTTTGATAAGCCACCAACATGCTGTTTTGGCATGTGCTTAACGATTTAAACGGGCTATCTGGGGCAGGCATATTGGCGGTTCAAACCTAAATATGTTTGGAAAAAATTATCTCAAACTGAGTCGGGAAACAGGGTTTAAGGCAGAAATTCTTTGTTTTAAGAGTAATTCCTTGTTAAACAAAGCGTTCCTGTTCAGAAAGATAGTACAAATCAGGGCAACCACAAGGGATTGCCCCTAGATTTTGTTAAGATGGGGAAATCAGGCTACATTCTTAAGTCTTTCACCACTCTAACCACTTCGGTATCACCGGCAATGGTTTCAATACTGAATCCCAGCTTTTTCACCAGTGACAGCATCGGTTTGTTCACACTTAACACTTCACCTTCAAATGAAGAAATGCCTTTATATTTCGCAGCCTGCATCAAGGTAGTCATAATCCGTGCGCCAATCCCCAAGCCTTGGCAGTCATCAGAAACGACCAGCGCAAATTCCACGCTATGGCCGTCCGGGTTCATAATGTAACGGCCCACCCCTAATTCAGTTGGCATGTTTTCATCTTCCGTCACCGCCACAAATGCCATTTCCCGGTCATAATCAATCTGGGTAAAGCGCACTATCATTTCCGGGGTCAACTCCTGTAAGGACTGCATAAAGCGGAAATATTTGCTGCGCTCCGACAATCTGTGGACAAAATCCTTTTCCATATTGGCATCTTCAGGGCGAATTGGCCGAATGGTAATGTCCAGGCCATTTGGCAGTTGGTGATGCTGGATTAATTCAGAAGGATAAGGATGAATCGCCATGTGTGAATAAGGCGTTAGCTGATGAGAAATCTCGGCTTTAATCCGGGCATCCACTGCCATCACCCCCCGGTCATCAACAATCAAGGGATTAATATCCAGCTCCAGAATTTCCGGCAATTCGCTTACCAGCGTGGAAATATTTAACAGCACATCAATCAAGGCTTTTTTATTCACCGCCGGTAATTGCCGGAACTGTTTTAGATATTTGCTGGCCTTGGTTTTGGCAATCATTTCCTCCACCATGTATTCATTGAGCGGTGGTAAAGCAACCGCTTTATCGCGCAAAATTTCTACCATTGTGCCGCCCAAACCCACACTAATCGCCGGGCCGAACACCGGATCACGCACCACCCCAACCATTAATTCACGGCCACTGTAAGATTTATACATCGGTTCAACCGTCATTACCACCTGCTTTATTTCAGGATGTTTTTGCTTAATCAAGCCTTCCATTTCCACAAAATGATGGGAAACATCCTGGGCACTACCGATATTCAAGCGCACCCCACCAACGTCGGATTTATGGCTGAATTCCGGCATGTTCACTTTCAACACCACCGGAAAACCAAAAGTTTCCGCCACAATCATCGCATCTTTGGCGCTGGAGACTTTTACGGTCTGATTTACCGGAATATGAAACGCAGCCAAAATTGCCTTGGCTTCCTGTGCGGTGAATACTTGCCGCCCTTCTGCCAGAATCCGCTGAATAATCAGCCGCGCTCCACTGACATTTGGCGGCGTAGTTTCTTTGGACGGAGAAGGAATCTGCTTTAATAGAATCTGGTTGCGGGTGTATTTTGCCAGACAGGAAAAGGCATCGACCGCAATTTCCGGGGCGTTGAAATGCGCAACCCGGCTGTTGGCAAACAAAGCCCGCCCTTCCATCACTCGCTGTCCGCCAGTCCATGAAGCTAACACCGGCTTCTGGGTATGATTGGCACGCTCAATAATACATTGTGCAACCTGGGTCGGATTGGTCATTGCCTGCGGAGTAAGAATATTTAATACCCCATCAATATTTTCATCGTTTAAGCAGACATCCAAAGCTTGCGCATAACGTTCTGAGGTGGCATCTCCCAAAATATCCACCGGATTGGCATGAGACCAATGCACCGGTAAAGCTTTGTTTAATGCTTGAATGCTGCTTTCGCTGAGCGTTGCCATTGTCACGCCGACATCTTCGGCACGGTCGGTACTCATGACACCGGGGCCGCCTGCGTTAGTGATAATCGCAAGGCGGTCTTGCTTCAAAATATAATTATTCGCCAGAATCCGCGCTGCCGAGAATAATTCAATAATATTGTAAACCCGCACCACGCCCGCTCTTTCTATCGCAGCGTCAAATACATCATCGCCCCCCACCATTGCCCCGGTATGTGACATTGCCGCTTTGCAGCCGGCTTCATGGCGACCGGATTTAATCAAAATCACCGGCTTTAAACGTGCTGCCGCTTTCAGGCCGCTTAAAAACCGCCGCGCATCGCGAATCCCTTCTACATACATCAAAATACCGGTGGTTTTGCTGTCGGTCGCGAGATAATCGAGCACTTCGCCAAAATCAATGTCTGCGGCACCGCCCATTGACACCACCGTGGAAAAGCCGATTTCCTGTGATTTTGCCCAGTCTAAAATCGCCGTGCATACTGCGCCGGATTGCGAAAGCAAAGCCAAACTGCCATCGGCAATCAAGCCATCTCCAAAAGTGGCATTCAACTTTGAGCTTGGTCTTGCCACGCCGAGGCAATTCGGGCCGATGATGCGAATATTATAACGATGGGCAATTTCCAGCACTTCCTGCTGAAGACGTTTGCCTTCATCGCCCAATTCGCCAAAACCTGCGGTAATAATAACCACTGAAGTTACCCCTTTCGCGCCGCATTGCCGCATCACTCCAGGCACAGTCGGAGCCGGGGTAGAAATAACCACCAACTCCAGAGTTTCAGGCACAGATTCCAGATCAGGATAAGCTTTTAAGCCTAAAATCTGTTCCCGTTTGTTGTTAACAGGATAAAGGCCTCCGCCAAAACCTGCTTCCTGCATGTTGAGCAATAAGCGATACCCAACACTTTCAGGCCGTTCAGAGGCACCGACAATTGCAACGGATTTGGGAGTAAAAAATGAACTTAAATAATGCGGACCCATAATAATTCCAAGAAAAAGTGAGCGAACAATATAATAATTCTAGCGGTTTATTGTGAATGGCGTATGACAAATTAAGATTCTGCTAACATTTAGACTATAGCCTTAATTTATAATCAATCGGAACCGAATATTATATTCTGTTAATATTCTTGTCATAGTAACCTTATAATATTTCAGGTAAGCTTACGTTATTTTCAAACATTGTCGTCAAGAGAGGGATAGATGGAATCATTTATTAAACAGTTGACAGAAAAATACCAGCATCAGTCTACGCAACTTTTGATGATATTGCGGGAAGTTCAGGCGCAATATTTTCATGTTCCCAGTCAGGCGATAGATTTACTGGTCACGCAATTAGATGTTCCCAAAACCCAGATTTTAGGCGTGATTGAGTTTTATAGCTTTCTTTCTGCCACACCGCGCGGACGCTACGATATTTATATCAGTGATTCAATTACCGACCACATGCTGGGCAAAAAGGCTGTTGCCGATTATCTGTGTGAAAAACTGCATACCCCATTAGGCACAGTCAGAGCCGATGGTCTGGTTAGCATTGCCAATAGCTCCTGTACTGGTTTATGCGATCAAGGACCCGCGATTCTGGTGAATGGTCATGCCGTTGGTCGTTTGAACAAAGCCCGAATTGATGAAATCGCTGCTCTGATACAGCAAAAAACGCCAGTAACCGAATGGCCGACCTCATTGCTGCAAGTCGATGATAACGTGCAAAAATCCGGTTTATTGTTAGACAGTCATTTGGAAAAAGGCGCAGCAATTGAAGCGGCATGGCAACGCGGTTTGGAACAAACTTTGCACGAAGTTGAAAAAGCCGGCTTAAGAGGTCGTGGTGGTGCAGGTTACACCACTGCCTGGAAGTGGCATCTCTGTTATGAAGGTTACGAGGAAGATTCTTTTTGTGACATCTCGGTCCATAAACAGCCGCAGCGTTATGTAGTCTGCAATGCCGATGAAGGCGAGCCCGGCACCTTTAAAGACCGGATTTTGCTAAACAGCTACGCGCATGAATTAATTGAAGGCATGACTTTATGCGCTTCCATTATCAAGTCGAATCAAGGCTTTATTTATTTGCGGGGCGAATATTTACATCTCTACTCTAAATTAAACGCCGTGATTGCAGAACGTCGCGCCGCCGGTTTGTTAGGCGCAAATATCTTAGGCAAAAACTTCGACTTTGATGTGGAAGTGCGTTTGGGATTAGGGGCGTATATTTGCGGTGAAGAATCGGCTTTAATCGAATCACTGGAAGGAAAAATGGGTGTACCGCGTAATCGCCCACCGTATCCTGTCACCTCCGGCTATTTGAATAAACCCACCGTAGTCAACAACGTGGAAACCTTTGTCGCTGCTGCTCATATCGGTTTACATGGTGGTGACTGGTTTGCCGCCCACGGCACCGAAAAATCCAAAGGCACGAAAATACTCAGCATCAGCGGCGATTGCGCCCGGCCGGGAATTTATGAATATCCATTCGGCACAACCATTAAAACTATTTTAGAAGATTGTGGTGCGGAAGATGTCTTGGGAATTCAGGTAGGAGGTCCTTCTGGAACCTTTATTTCCAACAAAGAATTTGACCGAAAAATCGCTTTTGAAGATTTGGCCACCGGCGGTTCATTTATTATTTTTAATAGCAGCCGTGATATTTTCGAGATTGTCCGAAATTTCACCCATTTCTTCGCGCATGAAAGCTGCGGTTTCTGTACTCCTTGTCGGGTTGGTACGTCGTTAATGAAAAATCAATACGACAAAATCTGCACAGGTCATGGCTCAACAGGCGATGTGCGGGAATTGCAGGAAATCGCGAAACTGGTTAAATCGACCAGTCATTGCGGCTTGGGACAAACGGCAGCACAACCGATTTTAACCACGCTGGAACGTTACCCCGAACTGTACAACGCCAAACTGAAACAAATCAGCTTTGAACCGGGATTTGACTTGGACGGTTCTTTGGCAATTGCCAGAAAATTGACCGGGCGCGATGACAGCAACGCCCATTTAGCGCAAGTGGAGGAAGAATAATGACTGGCACTAAACACATTACCATCGATGGACAAACAGTTCCTTTTGAAGAAGGGCAAACTATTATGGAAGCGGCTGCGGCTGCCGGTGTCTATATTCCCCATTTATGTCATCATCCTGAGTTTACCCCGCACGGCAGTTGCAAACTCTGTACTGTCAAGGTGAACGGACGCAGTGCCAGCTCCTGCACATTTCCCGCAGCCGAAGGCCAGGAAGTGCTGAATAATTCGGATGAGCTAAATGCAGACCGCAAACGCCTCACCCAAATGCTGTTCGTGGAAGGCAATCATTTTTGCCCTTCGTGTGAAAAATCCGGCAACTGCCAATTGCAAGCGGTCGGTTATCATTTGAATATGTTGGATAATCATTATCCGCACTTTTTCGCGCTCAGAGATGTGGACGCTTCCCATCCTGATGTTTTGGTCGACCGCAATCGCTGCATTTTTTGCTCTCTGTGTGTCCGTGCCAGCCATCAAGAAGGTAAAGATGTATTCGGCATTGTCGGGCGCGGGATTAACAAGCATTTAGCGGTGAATTCAGAATCAGGCAAATTGGCTGATAGCGATTTGAGTGTTGACGACAGAGCGGCGCATATTTGCCCAACCGGCGCGATTTTAGTTCGTGGCACAGCGTTTAAAGTGCCGATAGGTCAAAGGCTGTATGACCACCATGATATTGATGAAGTGAGTTTGGGAGCAAGCCATGAGTAAAGTACGAGTTGCAACAACTTCACTAGCGGGCTGTTTTGGCTGCCACATGTCATTTTTGGATTTGGATGAGCGGTTAGTGCCGTTAGCGGATGTGGTTGAATTTAACCGCTCACCGATTACCGATATTAAACATTGCGGGCCATGTGATATAGGTTTGATTGAAGGCGGGGTTTGCAATGCCGAAAACGTGCATGTGTTGCGAGAGTTTCGGAATAACTGCAAAATTTTGGTTGCGGTCGGTGCCTGTGCGATTAACGGCGGCTTGCCGGCGATGCGAAACTCCGTACCATTGGAAGCGTGTTTGCGTGAGGCTTATTTGGATGGCATTGGCGTAGAGAATGCCCATATTCCGAATGACCCTGAACTGCCGTTATTGCTGAATAAAGTTCATCCGATTCATGAAGTGGTGAAAATTGATTATTCCTTGCCAGGTTGTCCGCCATCTGCCGATGTGTTTTGGAAGTTTTTGACGGATTTAATCGCCGGACGTGAGCCTGGATTGGATTATGATTTAGTGCATTATGATTGAGAAAGAGGAATCAAAATGGCTGTCATTGAGTTATCGAATGATTTTGTGAACGAAGCTGCGGTTATGGCAAATACCATGCACCGTTCATTGGCTACACAGATTGAATATTGGGCAAAATTAGGCAAGATTGCCGAGGAAAATCCTGATTTACCAATGGCTTTTGTAAAAGATATTTTAGTCAGTTTGCAACAAGTTGAAGCGGGCGATATATCTGAGTACGAGTTTGGATGAAAGTTTTACAAAGTAGTTTGTTTGCCAAAACTGTCAAAAAACTGCATAAACCAGAAAAGGAGTTGTTGGATGATGCGGTCAAAGCCTTGCTAGTTGAGCCAGAATTAGGCGATTTAAAAACGGGCGATTTGAACGGCGTTAGGGTTTATAAGTTTAAGGTGAATACCCAACAAATGTTATTAGCTTATCGGTATCAGAAGGAAGTGTTAGTTTTGATGTTGTTGGCTTATGGCACGCATGAGAATTTTTATCGTGATTTAAAAAAGTCTTTATAGATTATTAGGAGGCTAACATGAATTGGCAAGAGGTTTGTGAACATCCGAGTTTAAAAGATTTGCCGTTTAAGATTGAACTGGATGAAACAGGAAAAATTATTATGTGTCCGGTAAAAATTTATCACTCCTTTTTTCAAATCAGGATTGCGGTTATTTTGGAACGTTTGCTGCAAGGCGGGGTTGCCTTGTCCGAATGTGCGATAAAAACGGTTAAAGGTACTAAAGTTGCGGATGTGGCATGGCTTTCTTTGCCAAGATGGGAGCAAATCAAGCATGAGGCGGAAGCTTCAATTGCGCCTGAGATTTGCGTTGAGATTTTATCGGAAAGCAATACACAGAAAGAAATGGCTGAAAAAAGTATTTTATATTTTGAGGCAGGCGCAAAAGAAGTGTGGTTGTGCAGTGAAAATGGCGAAATGCGTTTTTTTAATGCCGATCATGAGCTGATTCATTCGGAATATGTAGCGGATTTTCCTTTGAAAATTGATGTGTAGTCTATTTCAATTACAATTTAGGGCATTACGACTAAAAAATTTAGGAGTACAAACTTGGGTTTGTATCCCATACAGAATATAACCTAATTGATAGGTAAAAAAATCATGTACGAACATTTAGAAACTGCTCAATCACCAGAGAATTTAAAACGTGTGGTGATAGAACCCGTAAGCCGCGTTGAAGGTCATGGCAAAGTCACTTTATTATTGGATGACAATAACCACGTTAAACAAGCCCGCTTGCATATCGTCGAATTTCGCGGCTTTGAACGCTTTATTCAAGGCCGTCCGTATTGGGAATTGCCGGTTTTAGTGCAGCGTTTATGTGGAATTTGTCCGGTCAGTCATCACTTGGCGGCGGCAAAAGCCATAGACCAGCTGGTTGGCATAGACCCGGAAAACTTACCGCCGACCGCAGATAAAATGCGCCGTTTGCAACATTTCGGGCAAGTCTTGCAATCGCACGCACTGCATTTTTTCCACCTTGCCAGCCCGGATTTACTGTTCGGTTTTAGCAGTGACATTGCCAAACGGAATATTATTGCAGTGTTGGGCGAGTTCACCGAAATTGGCTTGCAAGGCGTAAAACTGCGCAAATTCGGTCAGGAAGTGATCCGCATGGTGTCCGGCAAACGGATTCATGGCTCCAGCTCAATCGGAGGCGGAGTAAATAAATCGTTGACCAAAGAAGAGCGCGATTATTTACTCGCTGATGTTGACCAGATGATTGCATGGGCAGAAGATTCAGTAGCATTAATTGCCAAAGTGCATTGTTCCAACAAACCGTATCACGATGAATTTGCCACCATAAAATCCAGTTATATGGGCTTGGTCGGCAAAGACGGCAGCTTGGAGCTTTATCACGGCGGCTTGCGTTTGAAAAACGCTGAAGGTAATACGCTGTTTGACCACATTGACTATTGCAAATACAACGATTATATCCACGAGGAAGTGCGCTCGTGGTCATACATGAAATTCCCGTATTTCCTGTCATTAGGGCAACAGGACGGCTGGTATCGCGTAGGCCCTCTTGCCCGAATTAACGTATGCGATTACATCAGTACGCCAAAAGCGGAAGTTGCGCGGCAACAATTAATGGCTATCACTGATGAAAAAATGGTACACAGCACCTTGGCTTATCATTGGGCGCGACTGATTGAAATTCTGCATTGTGCGGAAGCCATTAAAGACTTATTGCATGACCCCGATATTATGGGTACTGATTTGGTGGCAACCGGGGTAAAACGCTATGAAGGTGTCGGTGTCATTGAAGCGCCGCGCGGCACGCTGTTCCATCATTACCAGGTAGATGATAACGGCATTGTCACCAAAGCTAATCTGATTGTTTCCACCACCAGTAACAACCATGCGATGAACGAATCAGTGCGGCAAGTTGCGGCAACTTACTTGGATGGTCTGGAAATTACCGAACCATTGTTGAATCACTTGGAAGTGGCGATTCGTGCTTACGATCCGTGCTTGTCCTGTGCTACTCATGCGTTGGGAAAAATGCCGATGGAAGTGGAATTGGTGAATGCGCAAGGGCAAGTGATTAATCAGGTATTTAAATCCACCAGTCAGGGCGACATTGAAAAAACGCTATGAATTTAAAATATAAACCTGATGATAGGCTTAGCGAACAGGAATATTTGGAAGGTGAGCTTATCAGTGATATTAAGCATGAACTGATTGATGGTTATGCTTATGCGATGGCTGGAGCAAGTAAAAATCACGAAAGAGTGACTGGTAATTTATTTGCTCGGCTTTATTCCCATTTAGAAAATAGCCCTTGTGAACCATTTGCTTCTGATATAAAAGTCAAAGTGGGCGAAGATTTTTATTATCCTGATGTAATGGTGGTTTGCAATGATAAATCCGACAATGAATATTACACAGACTCACCGATAATTATTGTTGAGGTTTTATCTAAATCCACGCGCCGCAAAGATCAAGCCTTAAAAAGACGCGCTTATCAAAGTTTACCGAGTTTGCAGGAATATGTCTTGATTGAGCAGGATTTTGTCGAAGTGGAAGTTTGCCGAAAATCGCAAAGCTGGCAGTCAGAACATTATTTTTTAGGCGATGAGGTTCGTTTTGAGTCTATTGATTTATCTGTTCCGGTTGAGATGATTTATAGCCGCGTAGTCAATGAAGAAATGACTGAGTTTTTAGCACAGCAGCAACTGGTGATTGATGAAGCAAATGCAGGTTAAACCCATTTTAATTCTCGTTTACGGCAATTTAAGTCGCGGCGATGATGCACTTGCACCATTATTGTTGGAACAGGTGCAGAATTTACCTGAAACTTTATTGGAAAAAATTGAATGTTTAACCGATTTTCAGTTACAGATTGAACATGCGCTGGATTTGCAAAACCGTGAACTGGTTTTATTTGCTGATGCTTCGGTTGCCAATCAGCAGCCGGTTGAGTTTAGCCAATTAAATCCTGCTTATGATAATAGTTACACCACGCACGCGATGAATCCTGCGGCTGTAATGCAGGTTTATCAAGATACATTGAAAGCTGTGCCGCCGCCGTGTTTTTTATTAACGCTACAAGGCGTGGAGTTTGAATTGGGCGCAGGTTTGAGTGTAATAGCCGAGCAAAGTTTAAGTCAAGCAACGGAATTTGTGACGCAGTTGCTGAAGAGTCCAATCTTGGAAGTTTGGCAGGAGCATTGCAGTGCATGAAATTTCCCTGCTGGAAAGCGTATTGGAAACGTTGGAAACCCAGGCTAAGCAACAAAATTTTACTCAGGTAAAACAGATCAGTCTGGAAATCGGCGCGTTATCTTGCGTTGCTGTTGATGCGTTGCGTTTCGGTTTTGACGTGGTGATGAAAAATTCACTAGCAGAAAATGCCGAATTAGTGATTATCGAAGTGCCGGGGCGCGGCCAATGTTCGCGCTGCGGGACAATAGTGGAATTGGAAACCTTGCACGACCCTTGCAGTGAATGCGGTGCGTTTGGCGTGACGGTTACGCAAGGCGAACAAATGCGGATTAAAGAATTGAAAGTTGTTTAACGACTGCCAGTCTTTTGAAGGACTGGCAGTCGTAGTTGTGGAGTTTTTTAAGGAGTTTTTATGTGTGGTATTTGCGGATGCAGCGATACACAAAGCAAGGCGAAAGGGCTTTTCAAACCTACGCAGCTTCACCATCACGGCGTAATGAGTCTTCATCGCCACGACCATCATCACGAAACCCATACCGAGCGGATGATTCAGGTTGAACAGGATATTCTGGCGAAAAACAACAGTTATGCGGGACAAAACCGTCAGTATTTTCAACAGCATAAAATTTTTGCTTTGAATTTCGTTTCCAGTCCCGGCGCGGGTAAAACTACGCTGTTGGTTGAAACCATCAACTTGTTAAAAACGCAGATGAATATTGCGGTGATTGAGGGCGACCAGCAGACTGAACACGATGCTGACCGGATTCGCGCCACCGGCACCAAAGCCTTGCAAATTAACACCGGCAAAGCCTGTCATTTAGACGCTCACGATATAGGCCATGCGGTGACAGATTTACAAGTTGCAGACGGTAGTTTTCTGGCGATTGAAAATGTAGGCAATCTGGTTTGTCCGTCTTCGTTTGATTTAGGGGAAGCGCATAAAGTCGTGGTGTTGTCGGTCACAGAAGGTGATGACAAGCCGTTGAAATATCCTGACATGTTTCATGCTGCGGATTTGATGATTATCAATAAAATGGATTTATTGCCGTATGTGAATTTTGATGTGAATCGCTGTATTGAATTTGCCAAACGGGTTAATCCCAAAATTGGAGTGTTGCAATTATCCGCCACCAAACAGGAAACTTTAACCGAATGGACAACCTGGATTACTAATCAAATGAGGTCTTTAGCATGAATAAAAAATTATTGAGTTTTTTCGCGTTGTTATTTCTGCCGATTCTGGCACAAGCTCATAGCGGAGGCATACATTTACACGGCTTTGCAGAAGGTTTTGTCCATCCTTTCAGTGGCATCGACCATATTATTGCAATGATTGCAGTTGGAGTCTGGGCAAAACAGCGTGGCGGAAACAGTTTGTATTTATTACCATTCACATTTGTAGCAGTGATGGGATTAGCTGCTTTAGTCGGTATGACAGGGGTAGAAATCATAGGTACTGAAGCCGGTATTATGGCTTCAAATGCGGCATTAATTGCGTTGGTATTAATCAGCAGCCGTTTTTCAACTGCGGTCAGCATGGCGATAGTCGGATTTTTTGCCTTGTTTCATGGTATTAGTCACGGCGCGGAAATGCCGATGGCAACTGAAACTTTATCTTATATGGCTGGTTTTATCGGGGCAACCAGCTTATTGCATGGAATAGGATTATTATTTGCCAGTCTTTGGGCTAAGCGCACACAAAATAATGTCATCGTGGCTAATTCGCTGTAATCTTGCAAAGAGTAGAGGTGTCCAAAAATACCTCTACAGCTTTCTATCCAGCAGCTTGATTTTGTGCCGAACGCATAAAGGAAATAGGAGCATTGTCTCCATCTTCAAATGAAACCAGTTCCCATGCCGCTGTATCATCGAGTAAAGCGCGTAATAATTTATTATTCAAAGAATGCCCGGATTTATATCCGGTAAATTCGCCAATCAGGCTATGTCCCAACAGATATAAATCACCGATGGCATCCAGAATTTTGTGCTTTACAAACTCGTCCGCATAACGCAGCCCCTCTTCATTAAGCACTTTATCATCGTCAACCACAATAGCATTCTCAAGGCTGCCACCTAGAGCCAAATTGTTTTCCCTTAAAAACTCAATGTCTTTCATAAAGCCAAAAGTTCTGGCGCGACTAACTTCCTTGACGAACGTGGTTGAAGAAAAATCCATCGTGGCGGTTTTCAAATGATCGGCAAAAGCGGGATGTTCAAAATCGATGGTAAAGGTAACTTTAAAACCTTCAAAAGGTTCAAATGCCGCCCATTTATCACCTTCATCAACATGGATTGGCTTTTTTATCCGAATATATTGTTTTGGGGAGTCCTGTTCCACAATCCCCGCCGATTGCAGCAAAAACACAAAAGGCCCTGCACTACCATCCATAATTGGCACTTCAGCAGCACTGACATCTACAACGGCATTATCAATTCCTAAACCGGCAAAAGCCGATAATAAGTGTTCTACAGTTGAAATCCTTACATCACCCTGTACCAACGTAGTAGAAAGCTTGGTTTCTCCCACATTGTTCGAGATAGCTCGGATGGATACAGGCTCTGCCAAATCAACTCTCCGAAAACAGATTCCGGTATTAGCTGGAGCAGGATGTAAGGTAAGATAAATTTTATCGCCTGTGTGCAGTCCTACGCCGGTTGCCCGAATAGTATTCTTTAAAGTCCGCTGCTTAATCATAAAATCGTGTCGCAAGAGATATTGGCAATGTTACCAATAAAAACTCTCTTTTAATCTGCCTGACGCCGTAAAAAAGCTGGAATGTCCAGATAATCCAAATCCGCCACTCCATCTTTTTTAGGTTGTGCGCCAAAGCGGGTTTCTCTAGGCTCAACTTTATTTTTACGAATCACCGTTGGTTTTTCCAATTCGCCGTAGTTAGTCAAACCATCGGTAGTTTTTGGCACTAATTTAGGTACCGGAATCGCTGGCTGCGAAGCTTGTCCCATACCAGTTGCAACAACCGTGACTTTAATTTCATCACCTAAGTCTGGATTAATCGCGGTGCCAATTTTCATGTCCGCAAACTCCGAAGCAAAGGCGTGCATGATATTGCCAACTTCATTAAATTCGGTTAAGTCCATGTCTGCTGCGGTGATATTGACTAAAATACCTTTCGCACCTTGCAAGCTTATATCTTCCAGCAGCGGACAGGAGATGGCTTTTTCAGCTGCAACTCGCGCCCGATTTTCACCCGAAGCAGTACCGGTTCCCATAATTGCCGCTCCCATATTCGACATCACAGTCACTACGTCGGCAAAGTCCACATTGATCAAGCCAGGATGGGTGATTAATTCGGTAATCCCTTGCACCGCATCCAATAGCACGTCATTTGCGGCTTTAAATGCGTTCATCAACGATAAATTATTGCCCAAAACCGGCAGTAATTTTTGATTTGGAATAATGATCAGCGAATCAACATATTTTTCTAGTTCCTTGATTCCTGCCTCTGCAACGGCAATTTTCTTTTTACCTTCAAAATCAAAAGGCTTGGTTACAACTGCAACCGTCAGCACTCCCAACTCTTTAGCAATTTGGGCAATCACGGAAATGGCTCCGGTACCTGTACCACCACCCATGCCGGCGGTTAAAAACACCATATCGGCTCCTTCGATGACTTCCTTGATTCTATCTTTGTTTTCTTCGGCGGCCTGTTTGCCAACTTCAGGACGAGTACCTGCTCCCAATCCTTTGGTTAATTCGACTCCCAGCTGCACAATGGTATCAACACTAAGACGACGCAATGCCTGCGCATCGGTATTCGCACAAATAAACTGTACTCCCTCAATGTGTTTGTCAACCATGTGATTGACTGCGTTGCCACCTCCGCCGCCGATTCCTATCACCTTAATTACGGCATTCTCGCTACAAGAATCCACCAATTCATATTTCATCATTTCGACCACCCCCTATAAAATTCGTATAATTCTTAGAAATTACCTTGAAACCAATTTTTTATCATTGCTAGCAATCCGGGAGAATCATCTCTGGAGCTGTTAAGCCCCCCATGATGCTCTCTGCCATAAAGCAGCAATCCAACCCCCGTTGAATATACCGGGTTCTGCACCACGTCTGTCAGCCCGGCTATGTGCTGAGGAAATCCTATCCGCACCGGCACATGAAATATTTCTTCAGCCAACTCAATAAGCCCGGTTACTTTGGAGCTGCCACCGGTGAGCACAATGCCGCCTGCAATTAAATCCTCAAATCCACTGCGTCTTAACTCTGCCTGCACTAATAACATTAATTCTTCATAGCGTGGCTCGATAATCTCTGATAAATTCTGCATGGAAATCTTGCGTGGCAATCTTTCTCCTACACTTGGAATTTCAATTATTTCTTCATCATTGGCTAATTGGGTTAAAGCACAAGCATATTTGCACTTTATCTCTTCAGCGTTCTTGGTCGGAGTACGTAATGCCACAGCAATATCATTTGTAACCTGGTCACCTGCTATAGGAATCACCGCAGTATGTTTTATCGCGCCTTTGGAAAAAATTGCAATATCCGTGGTGCCGCCGCCAATATCGCACAACAATACGCCTAAATCTTTTTCATCTTCCGTTAAAACCGAGGTGCAAGAAGCTAATTGTTCTAACACAATGTCTTCGACTTCTAAACCACAGCGGCGAATACACTTAACAATATTCTGTGCCGCACTGACGCTGCCTGTGACCATGTGCACCTTGGCTTCCAGGCGAATTCCTGACATTCCTATTGGCTCTTTAATTCCATCCTGCTGGTCAATGACAAATTCCTGCGGCAGAATATGCAGAATTTTTTGGTCCGCAGGAATCGCAACCGCTCTGGCCGAATCAATCACTCTATCAATATCATACTGTCTGACTTCTTTGTCTTTGATCGCCACAATTCCATGCGAATTAAGACTTTTAATATGGCTGCCGGCAATACCTGCATAAACAGACTGTATCTGGCACCCTGCCATTAACTCTGCCTCTTCAACAGCGCGTTGAATGGAGTGAACCGTTGATTCCAGATTGACCACAACACCTTTTTTCAATCCCCGCGAAGGTGCAGTTCCTATGCCAATAATTTCTAGGTCCCCACCATGAGTATACTCTCCGACAATAGCAGCGACTTTTGATGTACCTATATCCAATCCTACTATTAAATTACGCTCTGATTTCTTCGCCATTTTGCCTACTCTTTTAAGCAGTTATTATTCTTTATTGGTTGTTGATTCATGTTGCGGATTAATATTTTTCCAATCAACCTGCACTATTCTTTGCTTTTGAGTAACAGCAAAACCATTGGGATATCGCAAATCGACCACGGCCATAGCTGCAATCCTTTCTTTTCCTAGTACTGGCACTGTAGGCAAAAACTGTTGGAATTTTTGCAAAGGTTCTCTTCGCCCCAACTTTAATACCATTTCGTTAGTTAAAACCACAGTCCATGCCCGCCTCTCATTCACATGAAACTCAGCCAACCCCAGCGAATAATTGGCAAGCCCCGCTTGTAACTGCTTCATGACATCCATCAGCCTTTTTTCTTGCGCATCAGGACCATAGAGTAACGGCAATTTACTAAATCGGGCTAAGTTGCTTGGTCTAAATAAATCACCCTGCTCATTTAATAAGCCGATATTATTCCAGCGAGCAATGGGATACTGCTCATAAACCTTGATTTCTATCGCATCCGGCCACACCCGTTTAACCTTGACCTGTGAAACCCAAGGTAAATCGAGTAATGCCTGCCGTATCGCGTACATATCCGCATTCAAAAATCCGGTCATTACCTGTCCCCGTAATGCCTGTTTGATTTCCTCTTTGGTTATACACTGAAAAACCCCTTCTATTCTAACATATCTAATCGGCAGTAAATCAGCACCTTGCGCCTTAAGTTCTCGCCAGCCATCCCACACACCCACTACGATCAAAGCACTAATCAGCAACCACTTTATTAGACCTGAGTTTTTCATTATTTCATACTGGTTTCCAAAATCCTCCACACCAATTCATCAAAGTCCATCCCTAACTTTGCCGCTGCCATTGGCACAAGACTGTGATCAGTCATACCCGGTACAGTATTGACCTCAATAAGTTGCGCCTGTTTTTTATTATCTATGAATACATCCACCCGCCCCCAACCTTCGACCCCAATACAGTCGCAGGCTTCTAACGCCAGTTGTTGTAAGGCTGCTTCCTGCTCCGGTTCTAATCCACAAGGGCAGTGATATTGCGTAGTAGTGGCCTTATATTTGGCATCGTAATCATAGAACGCATTGGCCGCTTGCAAACGAATCACCGGTAAAGGCTCTCCATCCAACACGCCCACAGTATATTCATTACCCTCTACCCAGCTTTCAGCATAAACAGCACATTGATATTTCGCCGCCTCAGTAAATGCAGCCAATAGCTCTTCGCGATTCGTCGCTTTGCTCATGCCAATGCTGGAGCCTTCATTTGCTGGCTTTACAATCACCGGAAATCCTAACTTTGCGATACAGGCATCAACATCTTCCGTCCTTTTTAATAAAAACCACCTTGGAGTCACTAATCCCTGGCCCTGCCAGCATAATTTGGTTTTCAGTTTATCCATGCTCAGTGCTGACGCTGTAACACCGCTACCGGTATAAGGGATTTTCATTACTTCCAGCACCGCTTGCAAGACTCCATCTTCACCGCCACGTCCATGTACAATGTTAAATACCCGATCTATTTTTTTATTGTGCAATGCTGAAATAGGATTATCCGCTATATCCAGCGCAATCGCATCAATGTTTTTACGTTTCAAGGCATTGAACACCGCCCCCCCACTATTGAGAGATACATCACGTTCTGCAGCAGATCCTCCCATCAAAACAGCCACACGCCCGAAATCCCTTGCTTTGTCAACCTTTAAAGGTCTCATAACGTTATTCCTACCTTACATACTTCTGTTTGCAAACAAACACCCTGTTGAGCCTTAACCTGCGCTTGAATATAGTCAATGAGGGCTTCAATATCCGCAGCAGTTGCCTGTCCGGTATTGACAATAAAATTAGCGTGTTTCTCTGACACACAAGCTCCGCCTATTGTATAACCTTTCAAACCGCTAAGCTCAATCAACCTTGCAGCGTAGTCGCCCGGCGGATTTTTAAATACTGAACCGCAAGTGGGTTGGTTGGTTGGCTGGGTTAAATTACGCTTTTCCAGCAAAGCTTTAATTTGTTCCTGACTTTGAGCTATATCTCCGGCAACGAGCTGCAATTGCGCCGCTAAAAACCATTCGTCATCCAAACCTTTCACAGAGCGATAACTAACCTCAAACTGATCCGGTTGTCTTTGCGTTACCTCACCGGCACGATTAATCATTTCCACTTCTTTAACAATCGTCCAGGTCTCACCGCCAAAAGCTCCGGCATTCATTTTTAAAGCCCCTCCCATAGTCCCAGGAATTCCAGCTAAAAACTCAGCTCCGATCAATCCTTTTTCCGCACAAAATCTGGCAACATGTGCACAGGGAACCCCTGCCTCTACATAAACAGAGCCATTTTCAGCCAGTTTCATTTCTTTTAAACGGCCACGGGTATTAATGACTACACCACGAATTCCGCCATCCAGAACTAACAAATTGCTACCCAATCCCAACCAAAATAATGGCTTATCTGCGGGTTGATTTTTAATGAAGTTAATCAAATCCTGCTTGTCAGTCGGCAAATACATCTCATCAGCTAGACCACCAACGCGCCAGCTGGTGTATTTCGCCATTTTTTCATTTACCAACAGCTTACCTGTGGTGGTTAATTTATGACTCATTTATTTAACGCAGCCGTTAGTTTTTCGGGTAATTCAGTGGCAATTTGCCCGACATTGCCAGCCCCTAAAGTTAAAATGACATCGTTGGGCTCAACAATACCGGTCAAAATTTGCACTAAATCGTCATTATCCTGTACAAACACCGGATCAACCTGTCCGCGCACCCGAATTGCCCTGCACAAAGTTTTACCTTCCGCTCCGGCAATCACCGGCTCTCCAGCAGGATAAACATCCATCAAAATCAACACATCAACAGTTGATAATACCTGCACAAAATCTTCAAACAAATCGCGGGTCCTTGAATAACGATGCGGTTGAAAAATCACCACCGCACGTCTATCCGGCCAGGCTTGCCGTAATGCCTCTAAAGTCGCAGCAATTTCACGAGGATGATGCCCATAATCATCAACTAAAGTCAGCTTGCCGCCTGGCATAGACACATCACCCTGCACAGAAAAACGCCTTCCGATGCCTTTAAATGCGCCTAAACTTTTGACAATTGCATCGTCGCTCACTTCCAAATGCGTGGCAATCGTGATAGCAGCCAAAGAATTCAGCATATTGTGCCAACCCGGCATATTCAACGTTACTTGTAGTGGCTGATATTTTTCGCCTCGCAACACTATAAAAGTGGTGTGCATTCCATCCTGTTTTATGTCAACGGCACGGACATCGGCTTTTTCATCCACGCCGTAAGTTTTCACCGGTTTGGAAAGCTGTGGCAAAATTTCCTTAACGCCTGCATCATCCAAACACATCACCGCCAGACCATAAAAAGGCAGATGGTGCAAAAACTCGATAAACGTATCTTTTAATTTTTGATAACAGCCGCCATAGGTTTCCATGTGGTCTTGGTCAATATTTGTAACGACTGCAACCATTGGCTGCAAATACAAAAATGACGCATCACTTTCGTCGGCTTCGGCAACCAGATAATTGCCAGAACCTAACTTCGCATTTGTTCCGGCACTGTTTAAGCGTCCACCAATCACAAATGTGGGGTCTAATCCGCCCTCCGCTAACATGCTGGTGACTAAACTGGTGGTGGTGGTTTTGCCATGTGTGCCTGCCACTGCAATGCCAAATCGAAACCGCATTAATTCTGCAAGCATTTCAGCACGTGGAATCACCGGAATCCGTTGTTGATAGGCAGCAGCAATTTCAGGATTGGTTTTATCTATTGCAGTTGAAACAACTACCACATCCGCATTGCTAACATTCTCGGCACGATGACCGATATACAAAGTGATTCCCAATTCTATTAAATGGGATGTGACGATACTTTCCTTTATATCAGAACCGGAAACTTCATAGCCCAAATTAAATAACACTTCGGCAATGCCGTTCATGCCAGTGCCACCAATGCCGACAAAATGAATCCGCTTTACTTTTCCCAAGGCTTTTGCCGGAAGTGGCAATTGTAAATGGCTCATACGCCAGCCTCCGTAATACAACAAGCGCAAACCATTTCGGTTGCATCCAAACGAGCTTTATTTTTTGCCGCTATTCCCATCGCTTTCAACTCGGTTAATTTTTCTTTTATCACAGCCGCCAATTTTTGCGCCGTTAATTCTTTTTGTAACATCAGCACTCCTGCCCCAGCGTCAGTCAAATAACGTGCATTGGCAGTTTGATGGTCATCAATCGCATGAGGTAATGGCACAAAAATCGCGGGCAAACCTGCCGCTGCCACTTCACTGACAGTCATTGCACCGGAACGGCAAATCACTAAATCCGCCCATTGATAAGCGGCTGCCATATTTTCAATAAATTTCACAGCCTCGGCTTGAACTTTCAAACTTTTATAAGCTGCGTTTACCTCGTCAAACATTGCTTCGCCAGTTTGATGTTTTACCTGTACATTCTCTAGCTCAGCGATTGCCTGTGGCAAAGTCTGATTTAAAACCTGGGCCCCCTGACTGCCACCCACCACTAAAATATGCAAAGACCGTTCCGAAACCTGCCAAGCTACTTTCTCCGGCAAATTCAAAAAATCAGTTCTGAGCGGATTACCGGTACAAGTCGCTTTTTGTTTTGCCGGAAAACTATCTGGAAATGCCTCCAATACCTGATTCGCCATTTTTGCCAACAAACGATTCGTGGTACCCACCACCCGATTTTGTTCATGAATCACTAACGGAATGCCTAGCAGTTTTGCCATTAAACCGCCGGGGCCGGCTACAAACCCGCCCATTCCCAACACTACATCCGGTTTACGTTTGCGTAAATAGCCAATGGCTTGTGTACAAGCTTTAAATAACAACAACACGCTTTTCAATTTCGCGCTGATGCCTTTGCCGCGCAAACCTGCAACCGATAAATAGTCAATTTCAAAATGACGCGCAGGCACAACCCGATTTTCCAAACCCTTTTCCGTGCCTAACCAACTGACTTTCCAGCCTTTTTCTCTCAAGTTTTCAGCCACAGCCAAAGCAGGAAATACATGCCCTCCGGTGCCTCCCGCCATAATCATTATTGTCTTATCCATTCCTGTTTTCCTTTAGGCACACTTTTAATCTGTTCAGTCACTTCGGTATGTACTCGAAACAGCAAAGCCACCGCAGCACACATGACAATCATACTACCGCCACCATAACTCATCAATGGCAAGGTCAGGCCTTTAGTAGGCAGCATTCCCATATTCACGCCCATGTTGATAAAAGCCTGAAAGCCAAACCATATCCCCAAGCCATAAGCCACAAAAGCTGCAAATCGCAATCCGACTTCCTCGGCTTTTGCCCCTATCATAAAAGCTCGAAATATAAATCCCCCAAATAACAGGATAACAGCCAATACTCCAATCAACCCTAATTCCTCAGCCAAAACTGAAAACAAAAAATCTGTGTGCGCTTCAGGTAAATAAAATATTTTCTGTACTCCACTACCCAACCCTACGCCATAAACTTCACCGCGACCAAACGCAATCAAAGCCTGAACCAACTGAAAGCCGGTATCTTGCGCATCGGCCCAGGGATTTTCAAAACTTTTCAGCCTTGCCAACCGATAAGGTGAAGAATAAATCAAAGCTCTGCCCAAAACTGAGACTAAAGCGATTAAAATTGCAAATTGTCCCAATCTGGCTCCGGCTAGATACATAACGCCCATCACGATAGTGATAATCACCACAGAAGAACCAAAATCCGGCTCCAACAGCAATAAACCGCAGGCAAGAGCGAATAACATTAATGGTTTAACCAAACTAAATGTTGCCTGCTGTACTGTTTTTTTATGTCTATCCACATAGCCTGCAATGTAAATGATTGAAACCAGTTTCATCACTTCCGAGGCTTGTATTCGCACGCCCATTAATGCAATCCAGCGGCTGCTGCCATTAACCTTGATTCCTATCGGCGTTAAAACTAACACTAACAAAAACAAGCCGAAAAAAAACAATATCGCCCCATTTCTTTCCCAAACTTTCAGTGGTGTCAGCACCACCCCAAAGCCAATAATCAATCCGCTGACAATATGAATTAACTGCCGAAGCGGATAAAACATACTATTGCCGCTCAGTTTCATCCCCAAATGCAAAGAGGCGGAAACCACCAGCACATAGCCTAAGCCTAATAAGGTAAAACTGACAAAAAACAGCAGCCAGTCAACATGAAACGCTCCTGCTATCGGTTTGATTTTTTTAACCATAGTTTTAGTCCAAAGCCATGACTGCCGCTGCAAACTGATTGCCGCGATCTTTATAGTCTTTATATTGATCCAGACTAGCGCAGGCTGGTGATAACAGCACTGTATCGCCAGATTTTGCCAACCGTGCGGCAATGCTTACCGCTTCAATCATCGATTTTGCTGAAAATAAAGGCACGCAACCTTCCAGTGCTGCAGAAATTAAATCAGCATCTTTGCCCATCACGATGACATATTTGGTTTTTTCTATCGCCACAGAACGCAATTCATTCATATCCGCACCTTTGCCGTCGCCTCCTGCAATTAAAATCACTTTTTCGTCGTAACCTTCCAATGCAGCAATGCACGCACCAATATTGGTAGCTTTAGAGTCATTCACCCAACTTGCCCCATTTTTCACGGCGACTTTTTGCATCCGGTGATCCAATCCAATAAAGCCTCTTAACGCAGAACACATTGCTGCTTTATCTAATCCGATCGCGGTTCCTAAGGCTAACGCCGCTAACGCATTCGCTTGATTGTGGCGACCTTCTAACGGCAAATCAGCGCAAGGCATAAAATCGGTTTCTTCATTAACTAACCATTCCACCCCGCCACGTTTTGCAATGTGAAAACCAACCATTTTTTGAATACTGAACCAATTTTGATTACGCTGTGAATTCTGCATTGCCGCAACATAATCATCATCGGCATTTAATATCATTACACCATTGCCGCGAAAAATTTTCTGTTTTTGTGCCGCATAATCCGCCATATCTGCATGGCGGTCTAAATGGTCTGCGGTGACATTTAACACCGTTGCCGCTGCGGCGTTTAAAACATGGGTGCGTTCTAACTGAAAGCTGGATAATTCCAAAACGTAAAGTTCAATCGTCTCGGCCAATAAATCCAAGGCCGGTGTGCCTAAATTGCCGCCGGCTGCGGTAACTTTTCCAGCCACTTTTCCCATCTCACCGACCATTGTGGTGACGGTGCTTTTGCCGTTTGCGCCGGTAATAGCAATAATCGGTTTATCGGTAGAGCAAGCAAATAAATCAATTTCACCGACAATTTTCGCCCCGCGTTGTACGGCGGTTTGAATCATGGGATTGTTCAAGGAAAGGCCGGGATTGACAATTAAATGACTGGCATTTTCAAAATCACTTATCTGAAAAGCTCCGGTGATTAATGGAATGTCTGGCGATAAGGCTTTTAATTCTGAGGCGTTAGGTGGATTTTCACGACTATCGACTACGCAAAATTGGAAGCCTAATTTATCTAAATAGCGAGCAACCGAAAGTCCGGTAATGCCTAGACCAACGACTAAAATATTGGAGGTTTGATTTAAGGAGAAGTGTTGATTTAATAAATTGAGAGTTGTCGCGGTGTTCATCAATGTGTAAATTGTAAAATTTTTGTTACTAAAAATTATTTTTATCAGCGTTAACTGTTTGCGCTAACAACCGATTTTTCAATCAAAAAAACGATTCTACTCAGCAAAAACTTCCGCCAAATCAATTTTCAATTCAGGAAAAAGCGCAGGAATTGCAATATCATCATTGGCATACATCCCTTTCAACTCATATTTATCAGTTTCCGCACTCAACACAAACTGATAAACCGCTTCTTCATACGGATAAACCAACCAATACTCACCCACACCGCTTTCTTCATACAAATCATACTTAAAGCGCATTTCCTTCTTTGAATTACTGGGCGATAAAATTTCAATAATCCAATCCGGCGCTCCGTCACAACCACGTTCCGTCAATTTTGATTTATCGCAAATCACACACAAATCCGGCTGCACCACACTATAGGCTTTATCATCCGGCAAGTGCGCTTTTCTGTGGTCATACAATTTCACATCAAATGGCGCAATAAATAATTCGCACGATTTCTTATACAAATAATTGCCAATAAAAAACGACAACCGCCCCGAATAACGCTGATGTTTTAAATTCGGGGCTGTCATCGCCATAATTTTGCCTTTGATTAACTCGACCCGGTCTTCAAATTTCCACAGCAAATAATCCGCATAACTGTAAGTACCGTTTAAATCCAATTGCGAAAGTTCTGTTATGCCTGCCATGATATTTTCCTGAGCGAAAAAACTATCTCAACTTCAACGTCGCCAAACCCACCAACACCAAAATAAAGGTAATAATCCAGAACCGGACAATCACGCGCGGCTCAGGCCAGCCTTTCAATTCAAAATGATGATGAATCGGTGCCATTCTAAATACGCGCTTGCCGGTGGTTTTAAACGAAATCACCTGAATAATCACCGACAAGGTTTCAGCAACAAACACTCCGCCCATAATCACCAGCACAATTTCCTGCCGCACCAAAACCGCCAGCACACCCAATGCGCCGCCTAACGCCAGCGCACCAACATCGCCCATAAACACCATCGCCGGATAAGTGTTAAACCATAAAAAACCTAAACCGGCACCAACTAAAGCAGCGCAAAACACAATCAACTCACCACTTTTGGCTAAATGCGGAATGGCTAAATAATGCGAAAATGAGCTATGTCCCGACAAATACGCAAAAATTCCTAACCCCGCTGCAACCATCACCGTAGGCATAATGGCCAAGCCATCCAGGCCGTCCGTGAGATTAACTGCATTGCTGGTGCCGACAATCACCAAAAAGGTCATAATGATGTAGCCCCAACCTATATCAATCATCACATTTTTGAAGAAAGGAATAATGTATTGCGTTTGCTCAATCGCGTGCGGCACTTGTGCCAACACCTCTAATTGCGCCGATTGATAAAGAAAAATGGACGCACTCATCGCTATCAGTGACTGCCAAAACAGCTTGGCGCGTGCTGAAATCCCGTCACTATTGCCTTGCATCACTTTCCGGTAATCATCAATAAAACCGATGATTCCATAACCGAGCGTGACCAATAAAATCACCCAAATATAGCGGTTGCTTAAATTTGTCCATAATAATGTACTCACGGTGATGGCAACCAGAATTAAGGTGCCGCCCATGGTTGGCGTGCCTTTTTTGCTGAAATGACCGTCAGGAACATAGTCACGTCCAACGTCACCAATCTTATCGCGTCTTAATTTCTGAATCATCCAGGGACCGACCATAAAAGAGATGATTAATGCAGTCAACGCGCCCAAAATAGCTCTGAAAGTGAGATATTGGAAAACCCGAAAACTAGGGTCAAATGCCATTAAATAATCGGTCAAATAAAGCAACATCGGTTATATCCTAAAATTATCTATTAAACTTGCAGCAACATTTTCCATTCGCTGCGATCTTGAACCTTTGACTAACAAGGTTTCGCTGCCAGTCAGTTCTGACTGCAACCGCGCAATCAACTCATCTTGACTGGAAAAAAATTCCGCTCCTGCACCAAAACTTTCCACGCTGTAACGGGCATTTTCACCGACTGCGAATAAACGCTTCACCTTATATGATTTTATTAACTCACCCATTTCGCGATGGATATTAATGCTATCTTCACCCAATTCGCCAAACGCTCCCAGAATCATCCATGTTTGCCCTGTACATTGACTTAACACCTCCAAAGCAACTTTCAACGAAGAAGGGTTCGCGTTATAGCTGTCATCAATAATAACGTTACCTAAACGACCGATGTATGGCTGCAAACGTCCGGTAACAGGTTGCAGTTTCTCCAAACCTTGCTTGATTTGTGATAGTTCAATTCCTACAGCCAAACACCCGGCAGCTGCTGCCAAGGCATTTTTAACATTATGCTGCCCTGCAAGTTTTAAAGAAATTGAAATACTTTGTTTTGCCGTTATCAGATTAAATGAAGTAACAAATTGATGATTTTCAATCCGGCTGTTTATCTCAGTTGCAGACACATCGGCATCGCCTGCAAAACCAAAACTGATAATCTTGCGATCTTCCGCCAATTCCTGCCATAACGCATAAAAAGCATCATCCTTGTTAAGTATCGCTGTTCCCTGTGCTGAGAGTCCACTCACAATTTCGCCTTTCGCCCGTGCCACACCCTCCAGATTGCCAAAACCCTCTAAATGGGCTGAGCCAACATTGTTAATGATTGCCACATCTGCCAAAGCATAGCGACTGCTAAAGCCAATCTCTCCGGGATGATTTGCGCCCATTTCAATTACAGCGTAACGATGCAGCTCGTTTAATTTCAGCAGCGTTAAAGGCACTCCAATATCATTATTGAGATTACCTTTGGTTGCCAATACTGGTGCATTCACCGATAAAATCGCCGCCAGCATTTCCTTGACCGTGGTTTTACCATTACTACCAGTTACAGCCAAAACTTGCGCTTGCGATTTTTGCCGCCACAGCCGCGCTAACTCAGCTAAGCCAATTCGGGTATCCGCCACGATAATTTGCGGCAAATCAGTATCAACGAGATGATCGACCATTAGGGCACTTGCGCCCGCATACTCAGCTTTGGCAATAAAATCATGTCCATCAAAATTTTTGCCGTTAATCGCGATATATAAATCTCCGGCCTGTAAAGTGCGGGTATCAATACTGACTGAAGAAATTGCAATATCGCTGCCAATTAACTGCGCTAATAAATTACGGGCTATTTCGCTTAAATTTAATTCCATTATTGTTCTTTCCACTGCTCTAATACTTGTTTGACGATTGCCTGATCGCTAAACGGTGTTTTTATGCCTTTGACTTCCTGATAATCCTCATGTCCTTTGCCAGCAATAACAATGCAATCATCGCTTGTCGCTTGCGAAATCGCTGTTTGTATTGCCAAAGCTCTATCCCTAATCACACTAAGATTTTGATTTTTACAGCCGCTTAAAATATCCGCGATGATGTTATCTCCTTCTTCAAAACGGGGATTGTCGTCAGTGACAATGATTTTATCGGCGAATTTTTCTGCAATTGCTCCCATCAACCGACGTTTACCGGCATCGCGATTGCCACCGCAACCAAAGACCACAGATAAAAACTTAGGCTGATGATGTTTTAGGGTTTGCAAAACTTTTTCCAGCGCATCGGGCGTGTGGGCAAAATCTACAAATACCGCCGGTTTGCCGTTACCGCCAAAATATTCCATTCGCCCTGGAACGGATTGCAGCGCAGATATTTTTTCCGCTGCCTCATCCAAATTAAATCCTAAAGCCAGCAAGGTGGTTAGCACCGCCAGCATGTTTTCAACATTAAATTCGCCATACAACCGGCTGTTAATCACGGCTGATTGATTGCCGCAACACACCTCAAACTGAAGGCCATTAATTGAACAATTGATATTTTTTGCCTGAACACAACGCGCTGAATTTATTTGTTCTTGCTTGGAAAAAGTCCATAAAGCCACAGATGGCGCAACGGCTGCGACAATTTTCTGCCCATATTCATCATCACAATTAACAACCGCAAACTGCAACTCAGGACGCTTAAATAATTGCAGTTTTGCGTTGAAATATTCCGCCATCGAATTGTGATAATCAAGATGGTCGCGGCTTAAATTGGTAAACACTGCACCTTTGAAAAAGGTTTGGTCAATGCGTTTTTCCTGCACACCATGTGAAGAAACTTCCATCACCACAGTTTTTTTTCCCAGCGCGACGGTTTCAGCTAAAATTCTCTGCAACACAACCGCATTCGGCGTGGTGTAGCCGGTGAATTTGACATTGCCCCATGTGCCCCAGCCCAACGTGCCAATCACCATCGAGTCAGTTAAAACCTGTGCCAGAAACTGGCTGCAACTGGTTTTGCCGTTTGTGCCGGTAATGCCAATAATGTCCAGATTTCGCGCCGGATAGTTGTAATGCCGAGCAACAATCTCCGCCAATTTATCCGTCAAATTTTCAACGCCAATCCATTGAACACAAGAAACATCATTCTGTAAACTCGGAAAATCGGTTGAATCCTGCTCAAACAAAATTGCACTCGCCCCCTTATCAATCGCCTGCTGCACATAATTAACAGTTGCATCGGTCAAGGCAATAAACACATAATCGGGTTTTACTTCGCGACTGTCTATCGTAATGCCTGCAATTTCAAGCGGCGTATCAACTTTTGCAAAATCTGCCAGCAACTCATTCAACTTCATCTGCGGTTACATCCTTTTTCTTGTTCGTTAATAAAGTCGGCACGGCATTTTCACCATCAGATTCAACTCCATAAATCCGTAATGCGCCAGTCATCACTCTGGAAAAAATCGGCGCTGAAACGAGGCCGCCGTAATATTGTTCTTCACTGGGTTCGTCAACCATTACCACAATCACAAAACGCGGATTGGTGGCCGGAGCCATGCCGGCAAATACGGCGAAGTATTTTTTATCCGAATAACCACCATGCACGGCCTTTCTGACTGTCCCGGTTTTGCCTGCTACGCGATAGCCATCGACACGGGCTTCATAAGCAGTTCCGCCCGGCTCTATGACCTGTTCCATCATATTGCGCACTTTTCTGGCGGTGATTCCTTTAAATATTCGTTTGGCATCAGGGTCGCGGTCGCGCTTCAACAAACTCACAGAATGCAGAACACCGTCGTCTGCTATTGCGGTATAAGCTCTGGCCAGTTGTAACGTTGACACCGACAGACCGTAACCAAATGACAACGCTGCCTGAGAAAAACCATGCACTTTTTCAGTGCTTAGCAACGACCCCGATGCTTCACTTGGAAAACTGACAGCGGGCGAAACTCCAAAGCCTAAACCGTTATAAATGTTCCAAAAATAATGCCCTGGCATTTTTAAAGCGATTTGTGCCGCACCAATATTACTGGATTTTTTCAACACTCCCGCCAAATCCAAAACGCCATAGTGATGACCATCCCTTACCTGATACTTGCCAACCTGAATTGGGCCATTGCTGATAAACTTGGCACTTTCAGAAATATAGCCTTTGTCCAAAGCCGCCGCCACCACAAACGGCTTAACTGAAGAGCCAGGTTCATAAACATCGGTAATTGCCCGATTGCGGTATAAACTTTCTTTTAAATTCTCCCGGCTATTTGGATTAAACGCCGGCTGAGTCACTGCGGCCAAAATTTCACCGGTTTTCGCATTAAGCACTACCATCGAAGCCGATTTTGCCTTATGTGCCAAAAAAGCCGACTGCAATTCCCGATATGCCAAATATTGAATCCGCCGGTCTATACTCAAAACCAGGTCTTTTCCAGGAACCGGCTCTTTAATATTCTCTACGTCCTCAATAATTTGCCGCTTTCCATCCCTAATCACCTGTTTACTGCCGTCTGTGCCTGCCAGGCTTTTTTCAAAAGCCCGCTCCATCCCTTCTTGTCCTACATCTTCGCTATTAGTAAAGCCGACAATATGAGCCGCCATAGGTCCAGCCGGATAAAAACGCTTAAATTCACGCTCAAAATAAATGCCGCTAATTTTTAACAGCTTTACTTTTTCCGCCAATTCAGGAGGAATACGGCGCTTTAAATAAACAAAACGCTGTTTGGGGTCAGGAAAAAGCAGAACTCTCGCTTTATCTTTTGGCAACTCCAGTAACGCAATTAATTCTTTGATTTCTGTTTTTTGATTGGCATCAAGCTCCTGCGAATTAACCCAAACGGATTGCACTGGCGAACTAATCGCCATGATTTCCCCATCGCGATCTAAAATTTTGCCGCGATAAGTTGAAACCGGTACGATGCTGATATGTCGTTTTGCGCCTTGGGTTTGCAAAAACTGCCTATTCACAACCTGCAAATCAACAGCACGCCACATCAATAAAATCATGCTGCACATAATAAATGCCAGCAGCAGCACTCGTCGTGTAGCAAACACAATCAGCGCTTTATATTGATTTGTAACGGTATTTAAAATGGCGGACATGAATGGCAAAGAGAGTGAATCTATGAAAAGATTATTTTGAGTTATGGCTTTATGTAAATAATTGCCGCCCGATTAGGTAAAACCATTTTCAGTTTATCATGGGCTTCAATTTCTACTCTGTTTTCTGCGGTGAGTGTGGTAATTTCCAGCTGTAACTGTCCCCATTTTACCGCTTCTTTATCTAACTCACGTTCCTGTTTTTGAATTTCTATAAACAATAATCTGGTGCGATATTTACTATAAATAACGGCCAAAGCCGAACCTAGCAATAAACTAACCAATACTGACCATAACAGGAATCGCACAATAACATCCTAAATTTTTTCAGCTATACGCATAACGGCACTACGGGCGCGGGGATTTAATTCAATTTCCTGTTTTGTCGCATAAATCGCTTTCCCTACTCTTTTTAGCGTTCCTTGCTCTATATCTGCTTCTTTAATCGGTAATTTGCCGGGATCATATTTGTATCCTGATTCATCGCGAATAAAGCGTTTTACAATTCTATCCTCTAAAGAATGAAAAGAAATAACCACTAACCGTCCACCGGGCTTTAAAACTGTGAGCGCCTGTTCCAAGGCTGATTTTATTTCCTCCAACTCCTGATTCACGGCGATTCTGATAGCTTGAAAACTGCGGGTGGCAGGATGCTTATGTTTTTCCCGCACCGGCACTGCTGCTTCGATTAATCTAGCCAGTTGCAATGTCGAAGTAATTGGTGTTTCCACGCGAGTCGTAACAATTGCCTTGGCAATCCGCCTGGCAAACCGCTCTTCACCGTAATCAAACAATACTAACATCAATTCACGTTCATCAACTTGTGCCAGCCATTGCGCCGCAGTTACGCCATTTTGTCCGTCCATGCGCATATCTAAAGGGCCGTCGCGCAAAAAACTGAATCCACGTTCAGGGTTATCCAACTGCGGAGAAGAAACTCCCAAATCCATCAAAATGCCGTCTACCAAGCCTTCCCAGCCACGTCCTTTAACCGCTGATTCCAATTGTGAAAAAGGACTATGTTGTAATTCAAAACGCGAATCCAAACGTAAAGCTGTAGCAACTTCAGAATTGATAGCGTCAGCATCACGATCGAAAGCCAGTAATCGTCCAGCAGAACCGAGTTGCTCCAGAATGCCGCGACTGTGGCCGCCGCGCCCGAAAGTGCAATCCAGATAAATTCCGCTGGCTTTAATTTCTAATGCTTGCAGGGATTCTGCATACATCACTGGCAAATGTTCCATAACTTTCAATAACGACACTATGCAAGCAAAATGTTTCACTATAACAATAAACTCTTTATAGTCAAGAACGACTAGCGAACTTTATCTGGTTTTTTAGCTTAAACATCACGTTGGCAATCAAATTCCCAAGCTTTTCCAAATAGCGTCAACTTTTTTCACTACTTCATCCGACATTTTAATGGTTCTTCCCCATTCACGAGTCGTTTCCCCAGGCCATTTATTGGTGGCATCAAAACCGACTTTAGAACCTAAACCGGAAACCGGCGAAGCAAAATCCAGGTAATCAATTGGCGTGTTTTCCAGAATGGTTAAATCCCGCGCTGGATCCATGCGCGTGGTAATCGCCCAAATCACATCCTGCCAGTTGCGCACATCCACATCCTCGTCCACCACAATCACAAACTTGGTGTACATAAACTGCCGCAAAAATGACCAGGTTCCCAGCATCACCCGTTTTGCATGTCCGGCATATTGTTTTTTCATCGAAATCACAGCCATTCGGTAAGAACAACCTTCGGGTGGCAAATAAAAATCGATAATTTCAGGGAACTGTTTCTGCAAAATCGGCACGAATACTTCATTCAAGGCCACGCCTAAAATCGCAGGCTCATCGGGTGGGCGTCCGGTGTAAGTGCTGTGATAAATCGGAGCTTGACGTTGGGTAATTTTCTCGATGGTAAAAACCGGAAATTCGCCTACTTCATTATAGTAACCGGTGTGATCACCAAAAGGTCCTTCCGGCGCGAACTCATTAGGATAAATAAAGCCTTCAAATACAATCTCCGCGCTGGCGGGAACTTGCAAATCACTGAGCAAACAATCCGCTACTTCAGTTTTGCTACCACGCAATAAACCGGCAAACGCATATTCAGATAAAGAATCCGGCACCGGCGTGACCGCACCTAAAATGGTGGCCGGATCCGCGCCAATCGCCACCGCGACCGGATAAGGTTTACCGGGATTTTTTTCCTGAAACTCTTTAAAATCCAACGCCCCACCGCGATGCGCCAGCCAGCGCATAATCACCTTGTTTTTGGCAATCACCTGCAACCGGTAAATTCCTAAATTTTGCCGCTCTTTATTAGGGCCTCTGGTAATCACTAATGGCCAGGTAATCAGCGGCGCAACATCGCCAGGCCAGCAAGTTTGAATCGGGTACACACTTAAATCGACTTCATCACCGCTACGGACTAATTCCTGACAGGGCGGATTTTTCACCACTTTCACCGGCATGTTTAACACTTGTTTAAACACCGGGATTTTGTCCATTGCGTCTTTGATCCCTTTCGGCGGTTCCGGCTCTTTTAAATACGCCAATAATTCGCCAATGCCGCGCAATTCTGTGACCGAATCCGCTCCCATTCCCATTGCTACCCGTTTCGCTGTACCAAATAAATTGGCTAAAACTGGAATATTGGCACCTTTGACATTTTCAAATAACAAAGCCGGGCCGCCTTGCTTTAAAGTACGGTCACAAATCTCGGTCATTTCCAGATAAGGATCAACTTCAACCGCAATGCGTTTTAATTCACCCTGTTTTTCCAGTTGCTTGATAAAGTCACGCAAGTCGCTGTATTTCATATTTTTAGACTGAAGGTTTGGAAAGATATTTATTTAAGACTAGGATGATCAATAGTTCGGACAGTTTTAATAAGCTATAACTCCAAAGTTACAAAGCTCCTCATAATGTGTCGAGGATTTAATCAAACTCAGGTCTAGCGCAAAGT
>CAIQWF010000174.1 GCA_903875455.1 uncultured Pseudomonadota bacterium | reverse complement strand
TGCCGCTCTATTAAATCGTTTCACTTATCTTGGCACACCCATGACAGTTGCTATAGCATAAAACTGTTTTGGGGTTGGGGAGGCTTGGAACAAATTTGATTTGTGCAACAAAGCCGCAGAACAGGATAAAAGCGGTTATCTCAGCCGTTATACCTTTCAGGACAGTATCCGCGATAAAGCCACCCTGCCCTTGCATTTTGAGCCGCGTTTGCCGAATTATCATATTGATAAAGACGGTTTAGATGTCGCGTTTAAAGAAATGGCGAATGATTTAAGCGAAGAGGATAAAAATAAACTCAGTCAAAAAGCGGCAAAAATGGCGGTGTTTTTAAAATCACCGGAGCGCATTCAAATCATCGTTGCCGATATTGTCCAGCATTTTCAAGCCCACGTTGAACCGGAAGGTTTTAAAGCCTTGATTGTCACGCCTGACCGCGATGCCTGTGTGTTGTATAAAACTGAATTGGATAAATTACTTTCGCCGGAAAACAGCGCAGTAGTGATTAGCAGCTCGGCGAATGATGCGTTTGATTTTAAGCAACGCTACGCCCTCGATAAAGAGCAACAGGAAAAATTGCTGGAAAGTTATAACGATGCTCAATCACCGTTAAAATTTTTGATTGTCACGGCAAAATTGCTCACCGGCTTTGATGCGCCGATTTTGCAAACCTTGTATTTGGATAAATCCTTAAAAGATCACACTTTATTGCAAGCGATTTGCCGGACTAACCGCCTATTTCCTGATAAAACCTTTGGCCGGATTGTGGATTATTTCGGCGTGTTTGATGATACGGCCAAAGCGTTGGCGTTTGATGAAGAATCCGTAAAAACGGTGATTAGCAATTTACAGGAATTGCGCGATAAATTACCAGAGCAAATCGCTTTGTGTTTAGCGCATTTTCCAGGAGTGGATAGAACGTTGACAAGTTTTGAAGCGTTGCAGACCGCACAGGATTGTATTCGTCCTGTTGAAAAAAGTGATGCTTTTGCTAAAGATTTCAGTAGCTTGAGCAAATTATGGGAGGCGTTATCACCCGATGAGGTATTAAATTCGTTTCAGTCGGATTATAAATGGTTAGCAGAGATTTATAACTCACTTAAGAAAACCGTAGATGAGACTGGCCGCTTGTTGTGGCACGTTTTAGGGGCGCAAACCACCGCCTTGATTCATGGTCATATTCATGTGGATGGTATTAACCGCGAGATGGAAGAAATGGTTTTAGATGCGCAGGTGATTGATGAGTTAATGCACAAAAAAGACCCGAAACAGGCGGAAAAACTGTTGAAAATGTTGGTCAGCCGTCTCAGTAAACATGGTAGCAATCCTGCTTTTAAACAGCTCAGTGAACGTCTGGAAGCTTTGCGTGATAAAGCAGAAAAAGGCTTGATTCATTCCATTGAGTTTATTAAAGAGCTTTGTCAAATTGCTAAAGAAACCTTGCAAGCGGAAAAACAAACCGATAGCAAAGAAGAACAAAAAACCGCTAAAGCGGCATTGACTGAATTGTTTTTAGAATTGAAAACCGATACCACACCGATCATTGTGGAGCGTATCGTTAATGATATTGATGCGATTGTCAAAATTGTGCGGTTTGATGGCTGGCAAACTTCAGTTGTTGGTGAAAAAGAAGTCAAACGGGAATTGCGAAAAGTGCTGTGGACGAAATATCAAATTAAAGATGAAGACTTATTTAATCGGGCTTATCAATATAAGTATCTAAGCAAAAGTTATCAGGTATTTACTACCAAAGCTTGAAAGCACTTCTAAAACGGATTTTTTCAAATTGTCATAGCTAAAATAGCTCGACAAAGGCAACCACTGATATTT
>CAIQWF010000173.1 GCA_903875455.1 uncultured Pseudomonadota bacterium | reverse complement strand
TCAGGTGGCCGAGTTACAAATTCGTGCCGCTCTATTAAATCGTTTCACTTATCTTGGCACACCCATGACAGTTGCTATAGCATAAAACTGTTTTGGGGTTGGGGAGGCTTGGAACAAATTTGATTTGTGCAACAAAGCCTCACAAATCTCAAAAATTCTGATAAACTGTATGTTCAATTGATAACACAGAGGAACACCGTGAAAAAAAATCAACGCCGTATCATTTCAATTTTTACCGCGCTTCTTATAGGCTTTACCATGTTTTCAATTGCTAATGCCACTACCCCTGAAGAAAATAAAAAAGCAGGCATGGAGTTTTTAGCAAAAAATGCAAAAAAAGACAAAGTGATTACTACTGCCAGTGGATTGCAGTATCAAATCCTGACTGAAGGAAAAGGTACAGCCCCTGTTGCTACCGACAATGTTACGGTAAAGTACAAAGGCACTCTGCTTGATGGAACAGAGTTTGATAGCACAGAAAAACACGGCGGCTCAGCCACTTTCCCTTTAAATCGTGTCATTAAAGGCTGGACAGAAGGTGTGCAATTGATGAAACCCGGCGCTAAATACCGTTTTTTCATCCCTTCAAGTCTGGCTTATGGAGAAGAAGGAGCAGGAAGAGTTATTCCGCCCAATGCTACCTTGATTTTTGAAATTGAGTTGATTAAAGTTAATTAAGCAAACTTGCCACGGACTGAACCTGAATTTTCGTTTAGTGCCAACAGCTTAAAGTATTAACCAAAGCCCTGTTTTTCAGGGCTTTTTTATTTGAAAAACATTATGACACATTATCAACTGTTCGCCACCTGCCCCAAAGCGGTAGAAATGATTTTAGCCGATGAACTGAAAGGTTTAGGCGTGGAAAATATCAAACCTACTGTTGCAGGCGTCGCATTTACAGGAACACTGGAAACCGCTTATCGGGTTTGTCTGTGGTCGCGGACGGCGAACCGGATTTTATTGGCGTTGAGTGAGTTTGAAGTCAAATCGCAGCAACAGCTTTACAATCAGATTCAAAAAATTGACTGGTTTGAACATCTCAACCCCGGTGACAGTTTTGCCGTGTCATTTGCCGCCAAAAATTCCAAAGCCATTGATAACAGTCACTTCGGCGCGTTAAAAGTCAAAGACGCAATTGTTGACCAAATGCGCGACCGCTTTGGTGAACGTCCAAATATCAACACCGACACCCCGGATATTCGGGTGAATGTTTATTTACATGGTGACACCGCCTCTGTGAGTCTGGATTTATCCGGCGAAAGTCTGCATAAACGCGGCTTTCGTGAAGTCAGCATTGAAGCGCCGATTAAGGAGAATCTGGCAGCGGCGATGCTGTTACGCGGCGGCTGGGAAAAAATCGCCTTTGCTGGTGGCACTTTAATTGACCCAATGTGCGGTTCAGGAACCTTGTTATTGGAAGCCGCCATGATAGCCAGTGATTGTGCGCCGGGTTTGCTGCGCGAATATTACGGCTTTTTCGGCTGGAAAAAGCACAATGCCAAAATCTGGCAAGCCTTGCTGGATCAGGCGCAGGAGCGCAAGGATCTGGGACTGACAACGATGCCGACCATTGTCGGATTTGATTTAAGCCGACAAAACATTAATGTCGCTTTACAGCATGTCGAAAATGCCGGGTTTGCCGACAAAATTCATCTGGAGCGCCGTGATATTGCTGATGCCGCACCGGCGGCAAGTTGGCAAAAAGGACTGCTGGTTTGTAATCCGCCTTATGGTGAACGCTTGGGAGAGGAAGCCGAAACAGCGTTGTTATATCAACGTTTTGGTGACAGCCTGAAAACCCATTTCAAAGGCTGGAAAGCGATTATGATTATCAGCAATCCAGAGCTGGGATTTCGGTTAGGGATTCGCTCGCACAAACCGATTACCCTGTTTAACGGCGCCTTAGAATGTAAATTACTGCGCTTGGATATTGAAGAAAGTGAATTTTTTATTCCCAAAGCCAAAAACCAGGAACAGCGCTTAGCGCAAATCAACCATATCAATCAAACTGAAACAACAGACAAAGCCGGGGAAATGTTTGCCAACCGGCTGCGGAAAAATCTGAAAAGCTTAAGCAAATGGGCAAAACAGCAGGGCGTTAGTTGTTATCGGTTGTATGATGCGGATTTGCCGGAATATGCGGTGGCGATTGATGTTTATCACGGTGAAAAGTTGTGGGTAAACGTGCAGGAATATGACCCGCCGAAAAGTGTCGAGCCGCATAAAGCCATCGCCCGACTGGCAGCGGTGATGGCAGAAATTCCGAAAGTGTTGCAGATTCCGAAAGAGCAGGTGTTTTTAAAAATCCGCAAGAAACAAAAAAGCACCGATCAATATCAAAAGCATAATGAGTTGGGGGTGTTTCATACTGTCAGCGAAGGAAAATGCCGGTTTTGGGTGAACTTTGAAGATTATCTTGATACCGGATTATTTTTAGACCATAGGCCGATACGGTTATTGATTGGTGAGCAAGCGAAAGGCAAACGCTTTTTGAATTTATTCGCTTATACCGGTACGGCAACGGTTCATGCGGCGGTGGGCGGGGCAAAATCAACCGTGACCGTAGATATGTCAAAAACCTATCTGGACTGGGCGAAGCGCAATCTGGCGTTGAATAAATTATCCGGTGACAATCAGTTGATACAAGCCAATTGCGTGGAGTGGCTGGAGCAAGAAGCGAAACAAAAAATGCCACGGCAGTTTGATTTGATTTTTTTAGACCCGCCGACTTTTTCCAACTCCAAGCGTATGGAAGAAGTGTTTGATGTACAAGTTGATCACATAGCGTTGATTAATCACGCGGTGGAGTTGCTGGCTCCGAATGGCGTACTGTATTTTTCCACCAATTTCAGAAAATTCAAACTGGATAAAGCGGCTTTGGCGGATTTAACCATTGAAGATATATCGGCAAAAACCATTCCCCATGATTTTGCCAGAGATAGCAAAGTCCATTATTGCTGGAGAATTTCGCAATGACACGCCGGGTAAATATTATTGTCAGTGGCAAAGTGCAAGGTGTTTATTTTCGTGCTGCTACGCAAAAACAGGCGCAAAAACTGGATGTGAAAGGCTGGGTGAGAAATCTGGCAAGCGGTGATGTGGAGATTCATGCAGTCGGCACAAGTTCAGCAATAGCGGAACTGATTCGCTGGAGTCATAAGGGGCCGACTTTTGCCAGGGTTAAACAGGTTCAGGTCACAGAGTTGCCTGAGGGCGAAACTTTTGCAGACTTTGAAATCAGAAAAGATGCTTTCTAAAAAACGATTCTGTTAGCGCTGTGAAAAAACAATTTAATCTGCAAAGTTCCTATCAACCCGCTGGCGACCAGCCGCAAGCCATAACACGTCTGGTCGAAGGCTTGAATGATGGCGAAGTGCATCAAACTTTGTTAGGCGTAACCGGCTCCGGCAAAACCTTCACCATTGCCAACGTGATTGCGCAAACTCAGCGTCCGGCGATGATTTTGGCGCCGAATAAAACTCTCGCCGCCCAGTTATATGGGGAAATGAAAACCTTTTTCCCGGAAAACAGCGTCGAATATTTCGTTTCCTATTATGACTATTATCAGCCGGAAGCTTATGTTCCCGCTTCCGATACCTTTATCGACAAAGATGCCTCGTTAAATGAACACATTGAGCAAATGCGTTTGTCAGCAACTAAAGCCTTGATTGAACGGCACGACACGATTGTGGTCGCCACTGTATCGGCGATTTACGGTTTAGGTGAGCCGGAATCGTATTTCCAGATGGTGCTGCATCTGGTGCGCGGCGATGTGATTAAGGAGCGCGACATTTTGCGGCGGCTGGCAGAAATGCAATATACCCGTAATGATACCGAACTGCGGCGCGGTACTTATCGGGTGCGCGGCGAAGTGATTGATGTGTTTCCTGCCGAGTCTGAAGAAGAGGCGTTGCGGATTGAATTGTTTGATGATGAAGTCGAGCGTTTATCACTGTTTGACCCGTTGACCGGTGCGATTTTGCAGCGCATTGTCCGCTATACGGTTTATCCGAAAAGTCATTATGTTACCCCCAGAGAGCAGTTATTGGATGCGGTCGAAAAAATCAAAATCGAACTGAAAGAAAGGCTGGAAACCTTACGCAACAGTCACAAACTGGTTGAGGCGCAGCGACTGGAGCAGCGCACCCAGTTCGATATTGAAATGATTCTGGAAGTCGGTTATTGCTCCGGGATTGAAAATTATTCCCGTTATTTGTCCGGTCGCGAACAGGGCGAATCGCCGCCGACCATGTTTGATTATTTGCCTGAAAATGCAATTGTGATTATTGATGAAAGCCATGTCACGGTGCCGCAAATCGGTGCAATGTATAAAGGCGACAGGTCACGCAAAGAAACACTGGTGGAATACGGCTTTCGTTTGCCGTCTGCGCTGGACAATCGGCCATTGCGGTTTGAGGAATTTGAAGCCAAAGCCCGGCAGCGGATTTATGTTTCGGCAACCCCCAGTCATTATGAAAAAGAACATTCGGGCGTGTTTGTGGAACAAGTGGTGCGCCCGACTGGATTGCTAGACCCGCAGGTGGAAGTGCGTCCGGCCACCACCCAGATTGATGATTTGCTGTCAGAAATCAACAAACGGATTCCGTTAAAAGAGCGGGTGCTGGTGACAACCTTAACCAAGCGAATGGCGGAAGATTTAACCGATTATCTGATGGAGCACAATATCAAGGTGCGCTATCTGCATTCGGATGTGGATACCGTGGAACGGGTGGAAATTATCCGTGATTTACGCCTCGGCGTGTTTGACGTGCTGGTCGGCATCAACTTGTTGCGTGAAGGTTTGGATATACCCGAAGTGTCGTTGGTGGCAATTCTGGATGCGGACAAGGAAGGCTTTTTGCGCTCCTTGGTGTCGTTAATTCAAACGATTGGACGTGCGGCACGGAACGCCAGCGGCAAGGCGATTTTGTACGGCGATAAAATCACCCACTCGATGCAGCAAGCGATAGAAGAAACTCAGAGGCGGCGGGAAAAACAAAGCCTGTTCAATGCCAAACATGCGATTACCCCGAAAACGATTTTCAAAGCGGTGAAAGATATTCTGGAAATCAGCATTCCAGGTTCCGGCAGCAGTAAACATGTCGCAAAATTGCAGGTTGCAGAAACAGCGGCGGAATATCGGGCATTGCCGCCGAAACAGCAGGCGAAAAAAATCAAGGAACTGGAAGAAAAAATGTATAAACACGCGCAAAATCTGGAATTTGAGGCGGCAGCGCAGGCTCGCGATGAACTGAAAGCTTTGGAAGCGATGCTGATGGCACCATAGAAAGCCAATTTATTTTAAACAGGAGACTTTATTCAGGATAAAATCCAATCACCCACCATCCCACTATCAACCGCCTAAAGTCTTATGAAAAAACATCTGTCTCAAATCGTTTTTTTTATCGGCTGTCTTGCCGGTCAATCAGCATTCGCCGCATCTTGTCAGCAGGGCGATAAAACCCACATCTGGATTTCGCCGCGTCTGGTAAAGCCCGGTGAACCGGTCAATGTGATGGCTGTTTCCAGCGCTGAGCCTGTGACCGAATTGACCTTAACGCTGCCGAACGGTGAAAAACAACTGCTAAAAGGCTTGGTGAACGAAGGACTACCCTGGCATTTATCGGCGCAGATCGGCAAACTTGGCAAAGGTCGCTATCAACTGGAAGTAAAAAACAAAGACAAAATCCTGGCCTGCCGGGAAGTTTTTAACGGCGACAATGGCGCAGAAAAATCATCGGCATGGAATGAAAACTATGAGGCGTTTTATTCGGCCTGGATAGAACAGCTGTTTGATAGTCCGGTGTCTGAAAACTTGAGTTTTCCCTCTTTGGAGCCGGTATTGCGTAATCCTGAGCGTAATTTTTTGCACAATTATTTAGGCTTGAATGAAGACAAGGGATTTCCAGCCACACCTGATTGCGCGGACTTCCCGTATTTTCTCCGCAGCTATTTCGCCTGGAAAAATGGTCTGCCGTTCAGCTTTCGCGCCTGCAATCGCGGCTCAGCCCAAAAAACGCCGTCCTGCAATGCTGCGACTATCAGAACCGATTTTGTTAAAAACGCCGCCCCGCTTGCCAAATTTAAAGCCTTAACCCATACCATGATGGATGTGGTGCATTCCGGCAATGGCCGCACCGGTTTTGGCAGTGACGAAACAGATTTTTACCCTGTCGCATTAAAGCGCGAATTGCTGTGGCCGGGCACTATTTATGCCGACCCTTACGGGCATGTGTTGATGTTGACTAAATGGGTTCCACAAACTGCAAACAGCGCGGGGATTTTATTTGCGGTCGATGCCCAGCCGGATAACTCCATTGCCCGAAAACGGTTTTGGGAAGGCACGTTTTTATTTGCCAATGTTGCGAGTGCCGGGCCTGGATTTAAAGCTTTCCGGCCCATTGCCAATAGCCGCTCGTTATTCAGCAATGGAGAGCTGGCGAATTATTCAACCGAACAGGAATATTTATCCCCGGAAGATTTTTATGCCCAGATTTATAAACTGATTAACCCGAAAGGACTGGATGCGAAACAGGCTTATGAAGCGACATTGACAGCGCTGGTAGAACAACTGGAAACGCGGGTGCAGTCGGTTGAAAATGGTGTGGCTTATTTCTACAAGGGTGGCCGCACTATTGAAATGCCGAAAGGGGCGGCCATTTTTGAAACGGTTGGCGCCTGGGAGGATTTTGCAACCCCATCACGCGATATGCGGTTGCTGATTGCGATTAATGTGCTGCTGAAATTTCCTGAGAAAATGTTGCATTACCCTGAGTTGTTTAATTTGACGGCACAATCTGCACAGCAAATGAAAGCCCAGATTGAACAGCTGCATGAAAAACTGATTCATGAGAAAAAAATTCAGTATCTGCGGAGCAATGGGAAACCTTGGCAGTTATCAGTGGCGGACATATTGGCGCGGAAATCAGCTTTTGAGATGAGTTATAACCCCAATGATTGCGTTGAAGTGCGCTGGGGGGCAAAAGCAGGCACAGAAGAATATGCCAGTTGTAAACGACATGCGCCATCAGGGCAGCTTAAGCAAATGGCAGCGGTACGCGAGTGGTTTCGAGAGGCTAAACGTCCTTCACGTTGAGTGAAAGGCAATACTGAGTGATTCAGAATACAGGCTTTGAAACAGAAAATGTGCGAGGAATCTTTTGGATCTTTTTGGAGATTAGCAGAGAAAAATCCTGCGTTAAACAATGGCGGAGTGGACGGGGCTCGAACCCGCGACCCCCGGCGTGACAGGCCGGTATTCTAACCAACTGAACTACCACTCCGCAAGTGAGCCGCACATTATATTTGTTTTTGATTTCAATATCAAGCTAAATTTAGATTGATTTGCAAAAAAGGGAGTGTTTGAAAAACATCAAAATATTCAAGAAACTTTCCTTTAAACACTTATGCAAATTTAATTTTAAGATTGATGACGACGTTATTTTAAAAAATAAAACTTATGACAACCATTGAAAACTGGGTCTTACAGCACCCGCATATCGCCGACTTTGTATCGCCACTGCTTAATTTAGAAGATATTTCTGCACTTGATCTGGCAAAAAAACTCTATGAACAGCATGAGTTCATGTTTGCTTATGATGTGGTGAATACAGGCCTGAAAAATATTCGCCTGCAATTTTCTAAACAAAATATTTCTAAAGTAACCGATTATGATGTTCTGTCCGCTGTTATCAATGTTGATGATCAATCGCGTGCACTGTGCTTGCAATTAAAGCAACTCGAAGGACGGCTTTATGTACAGATGAAAGCCCATGATAAAGCGCTGGCATTGTTTAAAGAGCTTGCCGACCTTGATTTTAATGATGAAGAGACTTTGGCCAATCTTGCCAGTTGTTATAAAACCCAGGCATTAACAACAGACGATAAGGCCTTATCTCAAACGTATCTGCAAGAATCCTATCTGCTTTATCAGCAAGCTTTTGAATGTAACCCGCAAAGTTATTGGGCAGGAATTAATGCAGCCACCCTAGCCTTGTTATCGGGACACGTTAAAGAAGCCACACGCTATTGCCAGCAGGTGCATGACTATTGCATAAGTCTGACAACGACTGATAATCAAGATTACTGGCTGAGCGCAACGTTGGCAGAATGCAAACTGGTTAATTATTTGTTAATCGCGGGTGCGGTTCTGTACGATGAATTGCTGGAGGCTTATAAACAGGCCGTTGCAGCTTCTAATAATGTTACCCAAATTGCCTCGACCCGCAAAAATGCCAATCTGTTACTTTCCTGGCATTATTCCTCACAAACCTCATTGGCGATAGATGAAAAGCAGCGCAGCCAATTATTAGACAAATTGCAGGTGATTTTATTCACCCCGCCCGTGCTGGTGTTTACCGGACACATGATAGATACACCGGAGCGAATTACCCCGCGTTTCCCCGCAGAACATGAAAACAGGGTAAAACAGACTTTGCAAAATTTTGTGCTGGAATCAAAAGCACTGTGGAGCTATGCCTCAGCCGCCTGCGGTGCGGATATTTTATTTCTGGAAACCATGCAGCAATTTGGGCTTGAAAGCAATATTGTTTTGCCGTATCAGGAAGAGGTGTTTATCAAAAAATCAGTCAGCCGCAACAATCCGGTTTTGGCTGAACAAGTCAGTTGGGAGCAGCGTTTTCAGCAGGTCAAGCATTACACCGAAAGTCAGACAGGCGTACATTTATGGAATTCATCTATCCAGTTTTTTGAAGGCTGCAATTTGTATTATCGCTATGCCAATCTGGTGATTTATGGACTGGCATTAATCAAAGCCAAACAGCTTGATTCTAAACTATTGCATTTGGCGGTGTGGAATGGGGAAAAAAGCAGCGATGTAGGCGGAACTTTTGATGCCATCAGTTGTTGGTGGCAGAGAGAAAAACAGCCTGTTTATTATATTAATCCGCTTCAGCCTGATGAAGTACAGGTATTTAAACCGCTTGAACCGGTCAGCAAGCCACAATGGAACAAGCCGTTAGCGGAGACTGAAGATGGTGAAGTGGTTTTAAAGTCGATTGTGTTTACCGATGTTGCCGGTTATAGCCAGTTTACCGAAAAACAGATTCTGATTTTTCAGAACGAGGTGGTGGAAACCATTGCCGGACTGATTGATGATGACCGCCCTGACCCTGAAATTAAAAACACCTGGGGGGATGCTCTTTATTTGATTTTTTCCGACCATGAATATGCCGGTAATTTTGCTTTGGCGTTGAGTGAGTTGATTGAAGAGCGCAACCGCAACGGTTATTGGGCTGGTTTGGGTTTGCCCAGTCCGCTGCATATTCGGATTGCCTTGCATTTTGGTCCGGTGTTTAGTGCCTATGATGCGATTTTGCAGAAGAAAACCTATATCGGTAATCATGTCAGCAATGCGGCGCGGATAGAGCCGATTACCCCGCCGGGTGAGGTTTATGCCAGTGTCGGGGCGGCGACGTTTGCCGAGGTGTTGGGGGTGAAGTCTTTTGTTTGTGATTATGTGGGGCGGGTGCCGTTGGCGAAGAATTATGGGGTGTTTTCTTTGTTTAGAGTAAGAAAAGTAGCTCAAACCGTTTAATTAGTGCGGTAGGTTGTGCTGAGTGAAGCGAAGCGCAACAAAGGTGGCTTAAAATGTTGGGCTTCCTTACGTCAGCCGCAACCTACTTTAGCCCACGCTACGAGCTGAGTAGATTTTTTTGCTAATTTCTGTTGTTAAATATACAATTTTCAACGAATCTTAACTCTAAAATCAAGGCAAAAGTCATGCTGCTGCACACGCTACGCAAGCAAAATAATTATTCCTGCTGTTGGCAAAAATCAAGATTTCCTTATCTTTGCGTTAAGTTTCATTTTAAAACAAAATTACCCAAACCCGCTGATGCGTTTAAAGTGCCAGCGGGTTTTTTTATTGCTTATAGAAAAATAAAAAATGAGGAGATATCTTATGAACAAAAAAATATTTTCTACCACAATCTGTGTAATGGGATTTGTAATGATATTACTCACACCATTAAATGCTTTTGCAGATAAAACGGGTTCCGAGACAGCTACAGCCGTAGATAAAATTAGTGCCTGTTCTAGTGCGACACAATACGCGAACACTTCAGCAGGACTGGCAGCCACGCTCCTTCGCACCAAGGAGCATGAACCGTCTATAAGAATTGGTGATTGTGAATGCGGGGAAATATCAAGTCCTAAAGGGTGGTGGAAGTGTTTAGTAAAATGGAAAGTTAGTTAAGGATATGGCTAAAAAATAACGTCCCGATTTCTAAATGAACCGTTCGCGCTGAGCTTGTCGAAGGGCATTGTGGTTCGACAAGCTCGCCACGAACCGAGTCAGGGAAGTTATTGCTGGGCATATCCTAAGTATTTAAATTTTGAAAGAGGTTAGATATGAAACCAAAAATGAGCTTGATTAAAAATATATTAGCCATCTGTTTAGTTTTTTTTAGTTTTAGCTCATTTGCTGAAACTTCAGAAAAGATTTTTTGCACGTTTGACGATGGTAGAACTGTTGAGTTTTTTTTAAAGTCGATTCCTCCTTATACAACCAAAGATGAATCAGGTGGAATTACTATAGTTGGACAAACACTAACAGAAAACGAATTAATCTATCAGGCTTCACGAAGAGATGGTAGTTACGGCGTTGAAGAGATTGTATATACAAAAATAGTGGTATCAAGAATGAATGGTAAGGCGATAATGACTGGAATCCATTCAATATCAAGTAATAGAGGGGTTACAGATAAAGATATTCCACCTATAGGAGGTTCTTGTAAAAAGTCTTCAGATATAAAAAAACAATTTTAAACAAGTAGATACAAGCCCGCATGAAGTGAAGTGTCATGCGGGAAAAGAGCTAAATTAAACCATAGGATTTTACAATGAAAATATTTTCACAAATGTTTTTAATAACTTCTATAAGTAAATTTTTAAGGCTAATCCCTTTTGTTATATTGATGGCTTTAGGCATTGAAGAAGCGTCAGCAGATAAAAGTGCAACTAATCTCCGTTGTACTAATGTATATATGAGGGAAATAGACTATGTTAAGCGTACCGGATGGCAAGATAAAGGTACTATTGCTGACATTGGATTTGAAATCTCAGCTGATCTTACAACTATAACCGAATGGGGAACGAAAAATAGCTGGCCATTGGAGGTGACAGAAGAAGATTTTAAATGGGTTCATGTAGTAGGAGCACCTGACTCTGACAATTCAGAGTTTTATAGAGGTAGCATTAACAGGACAACAGGAAGTCTTGCCAGCTTCTATATTTATTCGAATCCACCTAAATTCATACTAGCAACTTACGCGACATGTTCAAAAGTTGCTAGCAAGCCTGGTAAGAAGTTTTGAACGCTATACAGTAGGAGGGCTATCACACACTTTAGCGAGTAGCCCGCATGAAATGAAATGCGGGAAAAACGCAACAATAGTTGCCACCTTTCCCGTATTCCGCAAGCTCCATACGGGCTACTTGCTGAATCATCCAAGTAGATGAGAGGTTATCAAAACATGGCACATGATGTATTTATTAGCTATTCCAGCAAAGACAAACTAACCGCAAATGCCATGTGTGCTATTTTTGAAAGCAACGGCATCCGTTGTTGGATTGCGCCGCGTGATATTTTGCCCGGCATGGATTGGGGCGAGGCTATTATTGATGCCATCACAGATAGCCAGGTGATGATTTTGATTCTATCGGCAAACTCCAATGCCTCAGAACAAGTTAAACGCGAAGTCGAACGGGCGGTTAATAAAGGCATTGTGATTATTCCGTTTCGGATAGAAGAGATAAAACTCTCCAAAACGCTGGAATACCACTTGAGCGTAACCCATTGGATGGACGCACTCACGCCACCGATAGAACACCATATCTTGCGTTTGGCCGATAGAATCAAGCCTTTGTTATCACAACAACCGTTTGAAACAGCATCTCAACAACAATCAGAATCTGCACCATTAAATCCACAAACAACTCAGACTAAAACCCTTCTAAAAATCGGTATCGCTGTTTTACTGCTGGTGTCAGCGGCAATCGGGGTTTATTGGCAACAAATCCTTCCAGAAAACGCTAAAAAAACCGAACCGGAACTAACAAACTCTGTCACAGAAATAGCCGGAAAATGGTCAGGACTAGCTCTGGCTTCAGGTGGCCAATTTCAAATAGCGGTTGAAATTTATTCAACCTGCCAACTCAATCAAAAATGCGGAACTATCAGCGTTTCCAATGTGCCGTGCTACGGTGAAATATTTCTGAAACAGGTCAATAACGGTGTGTATGAATTTCATGTTGACAATTTTGACAGCCGCAGTGATTTAAAAAACTGTCAGGCCGGGGCAGGCGAATATTTTAGGCTGCTCGAAGACGGAAAATTGTCTTACCGTACCGGTTATTCTGATGCTACCGCGACTTTAGAAAAAACAAAAATATAATACTTCGGCACGCACGATAGGATAAGTTGAAGCAGGAAACGCATAACTCGCCAACAATGCACTCACCCGGAACCCCATTTTTATTACGGTTGTGCTGATTCTGCGATTCACTGATAATAACCCATTGCTTTTTTATCAACCAGACTCACTCTCATGGATCAATCTATAAAATTCGACCTCGCCCTGATTAACCGTTACGACAAGGCGGGGCCGCGCTACACCTCCTATCCTACCGCACTGGAATTGCACGAAGGTTTTGGCGATGCGCAATATCGTCAGCATATTGCCAAATCGAATGCCGTCGGCGGGCCGTTATCGCTCTATTTCCATTTGCCGTTCTGCGATACCGTTTGTTATTTCTGCGCCTGCAATAAAATCATCACCAAAAATCGCGCCCATGCCGAGCCTTATCTGAACAATCTGGTGAAAGAAATTCAAATGGTCGCCGAACTGTTCGATCACAACCGCAAAGTCAATCAGCTGCACTGGGGCGGGGGCACACCAACGTTCTTAAATTATGAGCAAATGAAACGATTGATGGACACCACCCGGCAATTTTTTAATCTGCACGATGATGACAGCGGCGAATATTCCATCGAAGTTGACCCGCGCGAAACCAATGACCACACCATCGCGCAATTGCGCAGCTTAGGTTTTAATCGGGTCAGCTTAGGGTTGCAGGATTTTAATCCTCAAGTACAACAGGCGGTGAACCGGATTCAAACTGAGGAGCAAACTTTTGGGGTTTTGGATGCAGCGCGGAAACATGGTTTTCGCTCCACCAATGTCGATTTGATTTACGGTTTACCGCTGCAAACAGTACAGACTTTTGCCGAAACCCTGGATAAAGTGTTGGCAAAATCTCCAGATCGGTTTTCGATTTTCAATTACGCCCACATGCCGACCAAGTTTAAAACCCAGCGGCAAATCAATGATGCCGATTTACCGACACCGGCGGTGAAACTGGAAATTCTGCAAATGATTGGCAATCGCTTGATTGAGGCCGGTTATGTTTATATTGGCATGGATCATTTCGCAAAACCGGATGATGAACTGGCGATTGCGCAACGGGAAGGCAAGTTGTATCGGAACTTTCAAGGCTATTCCACCCATTCCGATTGTGATTTGGTTGGTTTGGGAATTACTTCGATTGGCCGGGTTGGTGATGCGTATATGCAGAATGTGAAGGATTTAATTCAATATGATGAATTAATCAGTCAAGGCAAATTGCCAACTTTTAAAGGCGTTGATTTAACTGAGGATGACAAATTGCGCCGCGCGGTAATTACGCAACTGATTTGCCATTTTGACTTAAGCTTTGCGGCGATTGAAAAAGAATTCGGGATTAACTTTAGCGATTATTTTGCCAGTGAATTACAAAATCTAAAACCGATGCAGGATGACGGTTTATTAACTTTATCAGCTGAAAAAATTGAGGTCTTGCAGGCAGGGCGGTTACTGATTCGTAACATCTGCATGGTGTTTGATAAATATCTGGCACAGAAACAGCAGCAGTTTTCCAAGGTGATTTAACAATTAAATACGAGCTTTCAAAATAGGCTTGGCAAGAAATTCTGGAGTGCAAAACCTTTCGCACTCCAGAAATATCTTGAATCTGTTAATGCGCAACCAGATTCGGTTTTATCTCTTTACCTGAGTTTTCCTTGCTGTTTTCCAGCGCTATCGACATCGGGGTTGGCGAATATTGCAACGCCAGTTCCAGCACTTCGTCAATCCACGACACACAACGAATTTCCAAATGATTTTTGATGTTCTCAGGAATTTCGGTCAAATCCTTTTCGTTGTCAGCCGGAATCAAAACCTTGGTGATTCCACCGCGATGTGCCGCCAGTAACTTCTCTTTCAAACCGCCAATCGGCAACACTTCACCACGCAGGGTAATCTCGCCGGTCATCGCCACATTCGCCCGCACCGGGATTTTGGTCAACGCAGAGACAATCGCGGTACACATGCCAATGCCGGCACTGGGCCCGTCTTTCGGGGTTGCGCCTTCAGGAACGTGAATATGAATATCGGTATTTTGAAACACGCTGTTATCAATGCCCAATACGCTGGCACGACTGCGCACCACGGTCATTGCCGCCTCAATTGACTCTTTCATCACCTCACCGAGTTTGCCGGTTGCAGATTGCTTACCTTTACCCGGCATTACCGCTGTTTCGATGGTCAATAATTCGCCGCCGACTTCGGTCCACGCCAAACCGGTGACTTGACCGATTTGATCCTGTTCTTCCGCGCAACCGTAATCAAAACGTCTGACGCCTAAATAAGAATTCAAGTTTTCTTCGGTCACAGAAATCTTTTCATGGCGCGGATTCAGTAATAAATCTTTCACCACTTTCCGGCAAATTTTGGAAATGTCACGTTCCAGATTTCTCACCCCCGCTTCCCGCGTGTAATAGCGAATAATATCGCGTACCGCTTTTTCAGAAATATCAATCTCGCCTTCTTTTAAGCCATTGTTTTTAATCTGTTTTGGAATTAAAAAACGCAGGGCGATATTGATTTTTTCGTCTTCGGTATAACCTGCCAGACGAATTACTTCCATTCTGTCCAGCAGCGCGTGTGGAATGTTCATGGTATTTGCGGTGGCGACAAACATCACATCCGACAAATCAAAATCCACTTCCAGATAATGATCGGCAAAAGTGTGATTTTGCTCAGGGTCCAAAACTTCCAGCAAGGCCGAAGCCGGGTCACCGCGAAAATCCTGGGCCATTTTGTCAATTTCATCCAGTAAAAACATCGGATTTTTGACTTTCACTTTCGCCAGATTTTGCAGGATTTTTCCCGGCATTGAGCCGATATAAGTCCGGCGATGACCGCGAATTTCGGCCTCATCCCTTACCCCGCCTAATGCCATTCGGATATAGCTACGGTTGGTGGCTCTGGCGATGGATTGCCCCAGAGAAGTTTTGCCCACACCGGGCGGTCCTACCAAGCACAAAATCGGCCCTTTCAGTTGTTTCACCCGTTGCTGCACGGCGAGATATTCCAGAATCCGCTCTTTAACTTTTTCCAGACCGAAATGTTCGGTTTCCAGCACTTCTTCCGCCAGTTTCAAATCGTGGCGCACTTTGGTTTTTTTCTTCCACGGAATGCTAATCATCCATTCAATATAGCCGCGAACTACGGTGGCTTCGGCTGACATGGCAGGCATTAATCTGAGTTTTTTCAATTCCGCATCAGCTTTTTCTTTGGCTTCTTTCGATAAACCGGCAGCGGCAATTTTTTTCTCCAGCTCATCCAGTTCGTTGGTGGCATCTTCCATTTCGCCCAATTCTTTCTGAATCGCTTTCATTTGCTCATTCAGATAATATTCTTTCTGGTTTTTCTCCATTTGCTGCTTCACGCGCACCCGGATTTTCTTTTCCACTTCCAGCAGTTCTTTTTCGCCTTCCATTAAGGTCAACAGGCTTTCCAGCCGCTGGACAATATCGCCCATTTCCAGAATTTTCTGTTTTTCTTCCACTTTCAAGGTCATGTGCGCGGCAATGGTATCGCCCATCCGCCCCGGATCATCCATGCCTGCCAGTGAATTTAAAACTTCCGGCGGAATTTTGTTGTTCAATTTAACGTACTGGTCAAACGAGCTGATAAGGGTGCGCTGTAACACATCCAGCTCACTGTCGGACAGATGCAGGGTTTCATCAATTTCACGAATCAAGGCAGAAAAATAGCCATCCACTTCTTGATAGTGAGTAATCAGGCAGCGTTGTTTGCCTTCCACCAGCACTTTTACGGTACCATCCGGCAATTTCAGCAGCTGTAAAATTGTCCCTAGTGTTCCGACCTGATACAAATCTGCAAATTCTGGATCATCGACAGTGGCTTCTCTTTGCGCCACCAATAAAATCTCCTTGTTTTCCTTGATAGCGGCATCCAAGGCTTCAATTGAGCGCCCGCGCCCGACAAATAAAGGAATCACCATATTCGGATACACCACCACATCACGCAGCGGCAGCACCGGAATCAGATTGAGGTTCTGAGTTGTATCAGTCATTTTTCGTTTCCCTAAACAGACATTTAAACTGTATTCTACAATAAACAGTTAATATGGTGATAAGTGCTAGAAATAGCAAGCGTTCGCGCAGATTTTGCTTGTCAAAACAGATAAATTAATCAGCTCCGAAGATGATAGCTGCTGCATCGGAGGCCTGGGCGAGTTGAAGGCGAATGTTTGTCGTTTTAAAACGCGCACTCAGGCAATCGGCCAATGTGCGTTGGCATTGGCATATTTATCATGAATAGACCTGACGTATTCGGCTTTTGAATTAACAGTGTTGCTGCCGAGTTTTTCTTCAAACTGGCAGGAGGCATATTTGCGGGCCGCGTTTTCATAATTCTCAATCCATTTTATCCGCTCCGGCATTTTGTCAGGGGTAATAGGCCAAACTGCCCGGCGCGGCTTGATTTGAGATGTCACCCCGATTCTCCAAGGTTTTGGACTAACTCTGGCCCGAAAACAGCGCTGGTTTTTACACATCTGCATATAAATCCGGTCGGATTTTAAAGCGCTGAAAAATTTCCAGGTTTCTTCTGAAGTTGGATCAAAGGTTTTGTGCATTACCAATATTCTGTAGCCGGCGGGGGTGCGATACAGGCGCAAATGCCAATCGGGATGTTGTTTTACAAACTTACGGATTCTGTTTTTGGCCCGATTCTCCACACCGCCAGACAGAAACACGAATAATTTGAATAGCAGCGATGCCAAAATCGCGGTCAAAATAATGGCGGCGACCAGCAGTACGCCAAAAACTTTCCCGGACTCAAGCACAAAGCCGATGGTTGCCGCAGCGGTTATCAGCAAAATAAACAGTATAAGATATAAGCTGGATTTGGGCTCGCTTTCAAAATCAACATCGGCAAATAATACATCCGGGGTGTTAAGGCATAACGCGCCGTAAGAGTTTCGGGTAATCACGCAATCGTTATGCTGCTCTACGATTTCCTCTCTGATCGGGATGCCGTCTGCGCCATTGTAGGCGACTTTAGATTCACGCCGGCGGATTTTTTTACCCGCTTCAAGTTCTGCCATTGCTTCGGTGGCGCGATTATCGGCATGTTGTTGGGCTTCGGTTTCGCTGATATCCGACCAGCCAAACCGTTTGACTGTTGCCTGTCTGCCATTGATACGTTTTTTTAGGCTTGCTTCTGCCCAGTATTGAGGAACTATCATTTTGTCACTCCTACAAAAAAACCGATGACTATATCTGCCAGCAAAACTATTTAAAACTATCAATAATTACCTGCCAGCCCCCCAATAATTCGGGTAAATTATGAAGCGTATAAGACTTAATATCGACACGCAGGGTATTTTCTTCCAAGGTTAAAAATTGCCACTCATACCCATTTGTCACCGCGCCATAAATGATAGGAATTTCTTGCCCTTTGCGTTGATTAAAGATTTGTGCAGCGTACATTTCAGCACCACATTGAGGAATTGCATCCAGCAAAGTCTGATTATGTTTCGCTTCCACTAAAGCCGCGACAGGACTTTCAAGAAATACGGCATTCCATTGTTTGGAAAGAATAAAATCGCAATAGCCTTTTAAGCCGCGTTGTTTATCAACATCCAATAAACACCCTGAAAAATAAGTAAAAATATGCGGATTTTTTTTGCGTAACTCAATCAAAACAGGCGTAATCAACAATTCGGAGCGGGCTTTTTCCGATGTCATTGGAACTTCTTGATTCATATTAAGTGTTTCTAATAACCACGCCGAAGGTTCCTGTAATCCAATTGTCTGAAAAAGATAATCTTGAATGACTTTAATGCCTAACTCTGATAAGGCTTCTGAGGTAAACTGAGAGTAGGATTTTTTCATAGCCGCGTTTGGAAACGATCAAGGAATGAGATAAGGTGGGCAAAAAAGCCTGCCCACCCTAATAAAATAACGCTTAGTGAGAGGTTTCGACTTTCGCGCCTTTGGTTTGACCAATCGCCGCTAAAGTTTCGTTAAACCAAGGGGTATCAATATCAAACGGTTTGCCGCCTTTAATACGTGGAAATTCAATCGCGCGTAAGATGTTGTTATTGTCTTCGTCGTGACCGATAACGCCGGATTCACGTTTGAACGCACATTCCACCGCCAAATCGGCACAGGATTTAATCAAACGAATATCTTCCACATTCGCAGCCGCAGCACGGGCGAAATAACCGGATTTTTGTACCAACGTTTTTTCCGCGCCAATCATTTGCGCAAATTGTTCTCCGAACCATTTTCCTGGATTGACAGCATCCAGTTTCACATGGCCAAACGCATCGCGTGGTACATCCTGACCTTTGGCCTGCATTTCTGCCACGATAGATTCAACGCCTGCACCTTCAGAAACGAAAATATTCACGCAATCGACTTTATCCATCACTGCGCGTAACCGTTTCGCTTCGGCTTCCAGATCAATCGCCATTTCCGGTACAAACACGCCATGCACTTCAAACGCGGCACGATCCAAGCCGATTTCTGGCAGCCATTGCGAACGGTCCAACAATTTGCGATATTCCACCGCTGTTGCAGCAGTCAACCAGCCGCAGCTACGGCCCATCACTTCATGCACGATTAACATGCGCGGATTCGAGTTGTTTTCTGCTACTACGTTAGCAAAATAATGTGCGCCGTGTTCTGCCGCAGTCCAGGCACCCAGCGATTGTCTAATCGGGAATACGTCGTTATCAACGGTTTTTGGCAAGCCGATAACGGTTAAGCCATAGTTATTTTTGGCTAAAAACGCCGCTAAATCCGATGCTGCGGTGTTGGTGTCATCACCGCCAATCGTGTGCAAAATGTCCACGCCGTCTTTGACTAACTGGTCAGCCGCGACTTTTTGCGGGTCTTGGCCTTCTTGCACCAAGCCACGTTTCACGCAATCTTTAACGTTGGTTAATTTAACCCGGCTGTTGCCGATGGTTGAACCGCCGAATTTGTGTAACAGTCCGGCATTGGCGCGGACTTCAGGAGTCACCGTGTAAAAATCACCTAACAATAAACCTTTGTAACCACTGCGATAACAAATGATTTCGATGCTTGGATCAATTTCAGTGTAACGTTCAATTAAGCTGCCGATAGCAGAGTTAAGACAAGGGGCCAGGCCGCCCGCAGTAAGAATTGCAACTTTTTTGGGTTTATTCATGATGAAGTGTACAAATTTTTAAGTTAAAAACGCAGGTGAATCTATCACCTATGAGCCAGATTCAGACACCGGTCAAGCTTACGCCACACAGGTTATGAAATTTAAAATCTGATAAAAAAATTTTATCACATTCGCCTGTCGAGTATTTTCTATTTTTAGTGCCGCCGCCGTGATTGCTGCTGATTAGTAAAGGATGTTGTCGAACTTAAGGTTTTAAGTGTAAGGTAATCGTTTTATTGGCAACGTAACAGAAAAATGGCACGAAGAAGTCAACACAGTCAGGAACAAATCAAGGACATGGTTTTTAAAGCCGCTGAAACCATTGTCGCTGAAGATGGTTTTGCCGCCTTAAAGGTGCGGGAAATTGCAATGGAAATCGGCTACACCGTTGGCAGTGTTTATATGGTGTTTGAAAACATGGCTGATCTGATTATGCAGCTGAAAGGCCGCACCCTGGATGAAATAAATCAACAGTTGTTGCAAGTATCAACTCAGCAGCCACCAGAACAGCAGCTTATTGAATTGTCCAAAGCCTATTTATTTTTTGCCCAGAAAAACTTTAACCGCTGGAGCATGATTTTTGAGCACCGCTTAGGCACAAATGAGGTCGTTCCGGCTTGGTACCAGGAAAAAGTCGACAGCATTTTTCAACATATCGAAGCGTTATTTAAACAGCTTGCGCCGCTGGCAACTGCGCAGCAACACAAAAATGCCGCCCATGCTTTGTGGTGCGGGGTGCATGGTGTCTGTATCCTGTCGCTGAGCGGCAGTCTCGATGTAGTGGGAATAAAAGAAGTGGAAAGCAGCGTGATATTACTGGCACAAAGTTTTATTACCGGCTGGCAGCAAAATCTCTAAACGAATAGATTAACCCCTGATTTTGCCGATAAGGCTTTATAATTTCAAATTTTTAAAAAACTTTTTCCGTATCTATGAAAAGCGCTGCTTACTTTTGCCTTTGTGCCTTCTTGGTTGTCTCATCCTCACTATTGGCCGATGATGACGATGACGAAATCAAAGCCCCTGCAAAAGTAACCGCCTTTCAAGGGCTAGTGATTTTGGATAAAGTTTCTGAGACAAATTCCGGCTTAAAAACAGTGAAAACCAAACCTGTGGTTTATCGTGCGGAAAAGCTCAGTTATGGTCTGGCGATAAGCATGGAAGCATTGTTATCGGCACAAAACCAGTACCTAAATGCCTTGGCGCAACAGAGTAGTGCTCAGGCAAAAATGATTTTTAACCGCAATAATACTAATCGCCTGAGCTATCTGCATAAAGAAGGGATTGTTTCCAGCCGGATGTTGCAAGACCAGCAAGCCACTTTACAGGTTGAAAAAGCGGCGCTGGATAGCAGTCATTATTTAAGTCAGCAAATTATCAGTAATACCCGCCTAATCTGGGGCGAGGTATTAACAGACTGGATGATTAAGTCATCATCGGCATTCAATGAGTTAATCAACCAGCGCCGCACTCTGTTAAAAGTCACTTTTCCGGCTGATGGCGGTGTAAAAAATGCCCTGAAAACCATTTTTGTCGCGCCCGCAGGGCAGCGGGAACAGGCAGTGGCGGCACAGTTAATCTCTGCTGCACCGCAAACCGATAATTTTTCTCAGGGGCAGCAATATTTTTATCAAATTCCAACCAGGGCGCAGATTAAAGCCGGAATGCGTCTCAGCGCCTGGATACCAACCGGACAACACCCGCAAACCGGGGTTATTATTCCTGAATCGGCATTATGTTGGCATTTGGGACAGGCTGTGGTTTTTGTCAAAATTGCCGATCTGCAATTCAGTCATCGGCTGATTTCCAACTATCACAAGGTCGCGAACGGCTATTTTGTCAGTTCAGGGGTAAAAGCCGGGGAGGAAATTGTCAGCACCGGCGCCCAAATGCTGCTCTCACAAGAATTTAAAGGGCAAATTCCCAGCGAAGATAACGATTGAAAGCTAAAATAACAACAAATAAACTTACACTGACAGTTAGTCAGATAAGCCGCACACAATCAGGAACTCATAAAAATGAATGACGATCCAAAGTTTCGGGCAATTCCTAAATTAGATACGTTCAAGCTGCCATTTAAACTGGAAGAAACCGCGCTATCGGACTGGCTAATTGATTTGAGCCAATATGACGGTAAAGAAGCCTGCACCCAAATCCTGGCTTTGCTGCAAACTTTGAATAAAATGGAAATCTCTACCAAAAATCGCCTGGCTTTTTTAAAGCTGATTAATGGTTATTTAAAGCAGTACATTCATGCTTTGCCGGGCGAGTTCTGGGATAAAACTTTTCCATTCACCGCAGAAGAAATTATTTATGCACAAATGGCGACCTGGAATTATTTGCTGCTGGCCCAGGGTTTTTTTATTGCCGCAGAAAGCGCAGGCAAAAAGAATGAAATGGCTTTTTCCTTGGCAATGACGTTATATGTTTTAGGCCAGGCCCAACTGCATATTGTCGCCGCTTATTTTTCTCCCAATAGCGGCTTTTGGAATTTGATGTATCAGACTTTTTACCTGGCAGAAAAAAAAGGTTTGCAACAGTTGCCGGTGGAAAGTGATGATTTCAAAGCAATGACCATTAACACACTGTTTGCCCGTAACCTGATTTTTTCTCTTTGTGATACCAACCAGTTTCAGCCCAGAGATATCCGTACTGTTTTCAATTTTTTACCGCAAGTCTGTGTTGATTTGCCAATCACACTTTATCCTGATTCCCAACCCGAAACCTTTCTGGTGGATTTAAAATATGACCAGCCACCGCTGAATACTAAAAACCAGACTGAACTGGGTAGCGAACTGGTACGCTATTTTTCCCCCATTCCGGTAGCCAATAAACTTGAGAATATTATCCATCGCGGCAATGTCTGGAACGGCACTCTAAAATCCATTAACAATACTTTGTTTTCGCGGGTTGTTAATAGCCTGAAACACCATAAAAAACGCAAGTACAAACGCGAAGCCGAAGAGTCGACTTTGTTGGGGGTCATCGGGTTTGAAAACATTATCGGTTTTTTGTACAAGCTTAGCCCAACAATGAATAAGCTCTTGCAACGCAGTCAACAAAAACTTTCCGAGTCGCAAAATTCCGAACACCACCATTTTACGGTTTCAGACGAGAAAAACTCGAAGCAGTCGTTTTTTTCAACGGCGAATCAAATTTGGGAAGAAAACCGAACCGTTCTTGAGACACCGGCTACAAATGTCTCTTTGAAAAAAATAAAAGTTTATGATGTCAGCACTTATGGTTATTCAGTGTCGTGGACTTCTCCTCCTGCCACTGGAAAAATTGGTGACTTGATTGGCGTTATTTCAGAAGATAAAAAACGTCTGGAAATCGCTATCGTGCGCCGAATTATATTAGGCTCTGAAGATGTTATTCGCAGAATTGCCTTAAATACCGGCAATGAGCTTGGCTCAGAGTTTGATAATAATGTCAGAATGGGCACTGAAGTCATCGGTTTTGAATCTGAAATTGTTTATCTTTCCAGTGTAAACCATAGAAATGTCGGTACTTGGGCGATTTTTATTCCTGGGATTGAGGTGCTTAAAAAACCTGATACCGTTATTTATGCGATAGGAAAATTTAGCGCCGGTGAGCCGGTTTATTTGTACAGAGGTGACAAAGCTGTACGCGCCTTATTGTTCAAAGAGTTGCATTCAACTGTTGTCGTTTCGCATGTTGAGCTGGCTTATCCTGCAATCTGAAGCTGTTATTCAACGGTTTTAAACAGCAGTCCCAACACTGATTTCAGCAAATCAGGTTCAGCATCGCTTTCAAGCTGCGGATAAGAATCATGCAGTCTGAAATTATGACTTGAATTGAGTGGCAGCGTTTCCCAGCCCTGCTGTTCCTGTTGCTTCTGCTGCTCCAAAAGCTCTCCGCCGGCTTTTTTCCACTCCAACAGATGGGTCATTTCGCCACTACCTAGCCAGATGCCATGCTTGCTACATAAATTGACCACAACTCCGCTACGATAACCAAAATTTTCCCGGTTCATCAACACCTGACATTCAGGGCATTTCAGATATTTCACTTTATGGTCAAGCGGATAGCGCTCCTGATTAATATGTTCAAGCAGCTGCCAATTGATTGAAGAAACCTCGGCAACCGCTTTGTCCAGCAAAGCTTCAATTTCGCCCGGGGCAAAAAACAAACCGAAACAGCTCGTACAATGCTCAATGTGGAAATGGCCATTGACTTTTAGGTCAATGCCTTGCAGCGGGATGTGGCAAACCGGACAAGTCCGATCTGATTGCTGGGTTTCTACGGTATATTCCTGCTTATCCTGCAAATCGACATCATTACGCACCCCGCAATACTGGCAAAAATTGGTATTGGCAGGCAAAGGCGCGGAGCAGCTTTTACAAATAGCCATTATTAAAACGCCGCTAAAATCGCCTGTTTTTTCGCGGCATACTCATCAGCCGAAATTAAATCCGCTTCATACATTTTTTTCAGTTGTGCCAGTTTTGCCATCGGGTCATCCTGTGCTGCCTGAGCCGATGCTGGTGGTTGCTGTTGTTGGTTTTGCGGGTTAAAAGCCTGCGCCATGTTTTGTCCAAAACTGATGCCTGCACCTAACCCCATACCCATGCCAGCACCGCCGCCTTCATTTCTGGCAGCTTCACGCATCGCTTCCAGTTGCTGCACTCTGGCATAATCCAGCCCCACCGCTTGTGCGGCTTGCGCTTCAGCGGTCATATCGGCAATCCGGTTTATCCGCTTTAAAGTTTCATCATCAAAACTGGTGCCTTCAATCCTAAAATCAGTAATCTGAAAGCCTAATTTGGCAAAAGCTTCGGTTAGTCTGCCAGACAAGCCTTCAGTAATTTCTTCGCGGTTGGCATCAATATCGGTATACGTAAAACGGCTGGTTGCCAAAAAATCGGAAATCGGCTGAATAATCCGCGCTGACATCACTTTGCGTAAGTCATCGGTGGAAAAATCATTATGACTGCCAACCACATTGACAAAAAACGCGCCCGGATCAGAAATTTTATAACTGTAATTGCCGAACGCCCTTAACCCCACCGGAAATTTATATTTCGGGTCTTCGTATTTTATCGGCGAGGTGGTTCCCCATTTCTGGTCGAGGATTTCACTGATTCTGAAAAAATAAATCCCGACTTTGTGCTCGCTTTCAAAAAACTGCATAAAGCGGCTGATAGTGGTCCAGAAGGGGATGTTGTCAGTTTTAAGATCAATCAGGCATTGCTCGGTAATCACCGCTTCAACCTTGCCGTGATAAACAAAGATACAGCCCTGCCCAGGCCCTACGATAAGCTTGGAAGCATTTTTAATTTCGTCACCGTTATCAGTCCATTGGCTGAACAAAATATCAGGGCTGCAATCAGTCCATTCAATTACGGTGCGCAGTTGTCGTTTTAAGCCGTCAAAAAGTGCCATTTTTGTG
>CAIQWF010000172.1 GCA_903875455.1 uncultured Pseudomonadota bacterium | reverse complement strand
TTTTCTATCATTGAAATTAAACGTTTTACCCGTCGTTTGTCGCCTAATTCAAGGCCCCCAGTTCCTGTTGTATCCAGCTCATAGATTTATTGAAAAAGACATATCATCGCTGGTTTTTAGGATTTGTGGGTAATCGTGTGGATTGAAATGGTATAAGGCTGGCTGGGCCGCATCAATACTCATTTGAAAAACCGGCACGTTTGCTTGCGGGTACATGTTTTTTAGAATAGACCAAGCACCGTGATCCAATCCCCAGGCAAAATCTTCCTGAACTTGTGCGGATTTAACCGCTGCTATCACCATCCGGGCATAATCCGGGGCTCCGGGCGCTGGATATTGCACATTAAACAGCTCAGCCGGAAAACCGCCAAAATCATGAATGGTTTTGGGATGCTCAGCCATAGTGACAGCGGTTCCTTCCGTCAACCAGTGCGCTGAAATACACAAAATCGCTTTAGGGGCTGTTAATTGTTCACCGAGTTTTTTCCAGCTTTGACTATAGTGATTATCGACAATTGCGTTCATCGGATTGCCATGGCCGACAAATAAAACCGGCATTTTTTTCGTCGTCATAATTGTTTCTGAGATTTCATTCAATTTCATATTCATAACGGCTCCTGAAAATGGTGGCAAAGGCAAAGTGTTTTAAAATTATTACTAATTGTAGTTCAAGCAGCTTGCATTTAGCTTAACTCAGTAAAAGTTTTACATCAGTGTAGTTCCCTGTAGATTAATAAAATTTCTGTTATCATCTTGTTAAAAAATAAGGAGTAAATCATGACTGATACTATTACTACCCGCGTTGCCAGAATTATTGCCGGCGGCACTCATGCCTTGCTGGATAAAGCTGAAAATCTTGCCCCCGATGCGGTAATGGCGCAGTCTATTCGCGAAATAGAGCAAATCATCGCTGAAATTCGTCTTGATTTGGGCAAGGCCGAAGCCGCAAAACATCTGGTGACTTTACAAATCGGCAAACTCCAGGAGGAGCACGAAAAACTGTCCTCACAGATTGGTACGGCGATAACGCAGCAACGTGATGATTTGGCTGAAGCGGCTATCGGTAGGCAAACAGATATTGAGGATTTTCTGCCGGTACTGGAAAAATCATTGGTGGAACAATCAGAGCGCAGTGCGGTTTTAGCAAGCTACATTACGGCCTTATTAGCAAAAAAACGCGAGTTGGAACAAATTCTTGATAATTATGTCGCCACACAATCCGAATCTGCCGACAGCTCTTCAGCGCAACCGAATTTATCAGCCAAACAAAGCCGCATTGAAGATGCTGAAAATGCGTTCGAGCGGGTTTTGGCACGGCAACTGGGGGTATCCGGTTTGCAAATGTCACAAGTCGAAGATGCGGCAAAACTGAAAGAACTGGCGGATTTAAAACGTAATAACAGGATTGCCGAACGCTTGGCCGCGATTAAGCTTGCTAACCAGCCGGTCAAAAACTAAATCCGGCTGACTTGTTTGATTTTGATAAATGGAAGGTAAATTATGGAGCTGATCCTCGCTCCCGAATCCGCACCCTTTACGGTTGCGATTATGTTTGTCGTTTTGCTGGGGGCGATTGAGGCAATTACCCTGCTGATTGGAGCCAGTTTGTCAGGACTTTTCGATCACCTTGCCGCGCTGCATTTTGATATTCACGCTGATTCCGGGTTAGGCTGGCTGCATTTGGGCAAAGTGCCGGTATTGGTGCTGCTGGTGCTATTTCTGACTGCGTTTGCCATGGTGGGTTTAACCTGCAATGCCTTGGCTTATAACGTTTTTGGAAATTATCCCAGTCCGATTTTATCTTCCGCAGTGGCCTTTTTATCGGCACTGTTAGCGGTAAGAGTCTGTGGTGCAGCCTTGGCGCGAATTATCCCCAGCGATGAATCTTCCGCAGTGACATTGGATACTTTGGTCGGTCATGTTGCTGTGATTATTAATGGCACTGCCAAAAAAAACTATCCGGCACAAGCACGGGTTACCAACGAAAAAGGCCAAACCTTTTATATCAGGGTGGAACCGGAAAGTGAAACCGAACAGTTTGTGGTGAACGATTCGGTGTTATTGGTCAAACAAATTTCAGGAACGCGGTTTTTGGTCTGTGCCAATCCGCACCCTGATCTTCTTTAAAACTGCACAGGGGAAATACTATGGATGACTTAGTTGGTTTGAGTGTGATGGCCGGAATTTTATTGGTGGCGCTGATGACGGTCGGGATGATTTTCGCCCGTCTTTATCGCCGCTCCACCAAAGAATTAGCCTTTATCCGCACCGGTTTAGGCGGGCAGAAAGTTGTCATGGACGGCGGCGCAGTGATGTTGCCGATTTTCCATGAATGCGTAAACATCAATATGAACACCTTAAAACTCGAAGTGTCGCGGGCCGGAGCCGACAGTTTGATTACCCTGGACAGACTGCGGGTTGATGCGGTGGCGGCTTTTTTCGTCCGGGTTATCCCTAGTGTGGAAGGCGTGGCCAATGCCGCACAAACCTTAGGACAAAGAACCATGCACCCGGATTCGCTGAAAGAACTGGTCGAAGACAAGTTTGTTGATGCACTGCGGGCTGCTGCGGTGTCGATGAGTATGCACCAGCTTCTGGACAAGCGGGCCGATTTTAT
>CAIQWF010000171.1 GCA_903875455.1 uncultured Pseudomonadota bacterium | reverse complement strand
CCTGAAGTGCCTGAGCTAGAAGTTCCTGAAGTGCCTGAGCTAGAAGTTCCTGAAGTGCCTGAGCTAGAAGTTCCTGAAGTGCCTGAGCTAGAAGTTCCTGAAGTGCCTGAGCTAGAAGTTCCTGAAGTGCCTGAGCTAGAAGTTCCTGAAGTGCCTGAGCTGGATGCTCCCGATGTACTAGAAGAAGTAGTTAAAGAATCACCGACATCCTGATAGCGAGCAGCAGTGTTATCGCCTAACCTATGTATTGCAACTACTGCCGTTATTGCTACTGAACTTAGCAACATGGCATATTCAACCATTGCCACACCTTTTTGAAAGTTAAAGTTTTGGGATTTTGTTTTATGTGTGGCATTCATGGTTTTCTCCTGGAATTCAATTTTGGATATTATGCGAACACTATTGTAGAAAATAAAAATTGTTTAAAATCTTTAAATAGGCACAATATTCTTAATGGTAAATACTATTAAATTTTAATTCAATAAATAATTTGCAGGCGATATTCTCAAAAGATGAGGTATCAATGCACAGTTCTCAACACTGCCAAAACTGTTGCTAATCCCAAAGCAAAAAAGCCGACTTTCACTGCCCACACTGCGGCAATTTTTCGCCATTCGCAGTGGACATAATCCTCAATTATCACTTGCAAACCTAAAGATGCGTGATAAAAAACCGTCATCAACCAGGCGATTGCAAAAAAGCTGTTTAACGGTTCGGCCAGCCATGCTGATATTTCTGCATGAGTGAGAATAGTGAGCTTTTTAGCATAAATCACAAACCAGAACGACAGCGGAATCAGCATCATGGAGCTAATCCGCTGCATCCACCAATGTCCGGTACCGTTATGGGCTGAGCCCAAGCTGCGTACTTTTGCCAGCGGGGTTTTATAGTCCATCATCCTCTCCTTACAGAAAAAACGCGCATAAGGTTAAAGTCAACGAAGCGGTAAGTTCTATCACGGCGTTTTTATTCATTTGTTTTTTGTCAAAACTTAATCCCGCATCCCAAATTAAATGCCGAATGCCATGACAGAGGTGAAAAAACAGCGCGTAAATAAATAGCCACAGGCCGATTTGTCCTAGCGAATGATTTAACAGGTTTTGCAAATCCAGATAGGTTTCAGCCCCTGCCGCTATGGCGAAAAAACTGTAGGCGAAAAACAGTAAACCTGTTGCCAAAGCTGCACCGGTGATACGATGAGCGATGGAAATCAGTCCGGTAAGCGGTAGTTTGTAAATTTGCAAATGCGGTGAAAGCGGGCGGTTTGAGGCTGACATAATTTTCACTCGTAAGGTTTTAGAGCAGGATTGATAAATCTGCGGAGGCTTATTCAATTTTAAACTTACAATCATTTTTCCATTCTTCCTTGCTTTTGGTATCAATACATCTCAGCACTTCCATTTGATTCAAGGTCGCAGAACAGCGGCGCAAAATCTTTTCTTTTTCCCCGGTCAGGTTAAGCACAATGTTAAGGCCGGTTGTTGAAACTGAATTCAGTAAGCCATTTTCTATCTGGCCGTTGTTCGGATTATTCATGTTTTTCTCGGAACTCAGGGCAATAATGTGGTCATAAAGTGTTTCGCATTGTGCTTCTGTTGCCGGCTGGAAATAATTGCAGCCCGGAACAAGGAAGAATGAAAATATCAATAAGTAACGAAACAAAAGTTTTAAGGTATATGTAGGTTCGGATTTATCCGAACAGTGGGAATGAATTCGCACCTACAAAAAAGATAAATACTGCATAACTTTTTCTTAACTACTTAAGGTACGAACCAGCATAAATTCATCTCAAAAGGTAGGACAATGGGATGGCAGATCAAAGACCTAGGACAAACCGAAGGCCAAGGTTGCTGAAACACTCATCAGGCCCGTACGCTGCATGGTAAGCTGAACGCAGACTTCTGGCATTGTCGTCCCAGGAACCGCCACGAAAAATACGCACTAAACCATTATTGCTGCATTTGGATTCAGCGCCGTTATTATAGTTTTTAGCATAATCAGAGCAAGTCCATTCCCAAACATTACCCGCCATATCATAAAGTCCCCAGGGATTAGCAGAATAAGAACCTACTGCCAACGTTTGTTGCTTATAAACTCCTTTGCCACAATTGTTATATGGGTAATTGCCATTATAATTAGCCTGATTGGTATTAATGCAATTTCCGGTATAAAACGCTGTGGTTGTGCCTGCCCTCGCTGCATATTCCCATTCTGCCTCAGTCGGTAAGCGATAAGCTTTGCCTGTTTTAGTTTTTAACCAGTTAAGATAAGCTTGCGCGTCATTCCAGCTCACACAAACGGCAGGATGATTGCTTCCTTGCTCAAACCCTAAACTGCGCCAATTGAAGTTTTTATCTTTTTCCCATTTCGAACCCGTCCAACCATAACAGCCATTACCAGTTTCAGCCTCAGTTTGATAGTTGCTGTCGCTGACAAAAGCTGCAAACTGGGCTTTAGTCACTTCATATTTACCCATTTCAAACGCCTTCACGCAGACTTGGTGTTGTGTCTCGTCCTCGTTTCTACCTGTTTCTGAGGCTGGACTGCCCATCATAAAACAGCCCGCCTTAATCGCCACCATTTCCGGCTCAAAGCTTTGCCGGGTTGCAACAGGGGCAGGTTTTGGAGTTTCCACTACCGGAACGGGCGCAGGTTTAACCGGTGCAGGCGTTGGCTTAGGCCTCAAGCGATTCCGCGCCAAATCCACAAACTGACCTTTCGGATATTTTTTTAAATACGCCTGAAAATCCGCCGGATTGTCGCTGTTTTTAATTCCATCCCAAAAACTCAGTTCAATACTGGCAGGGTCAAAGGCAGGCGCGGGTTTAACCGGGACCGGCTGTGGCGTGGGCTTAACAGCTGTCACTTCAACCGCTGGCGGTGTCGGATTATTACACCCCGCCAGACACAAATCGCCGATCAGGGAAGAATTTTCCCAGGGAATCTGCTCAGGGCTATCGGCCACTACCGCTTGCCGCACCTTCATAAACATATCCTGAATTTTTAAGCCCGGCTGGGTGATATAACGTTTCAGATATTTGGTATACAGGCCATTGCGGTCATTGCCGTCTGATGACAGCTTGCCGGGTGCGGTGGCAAAGGCAATCAACAAGCCTTTGGAATCGGCAGTCATCGTGGTCAAGCCTCTGGCGCCGCCTCTAAAACCCTTAAACGGATTGTCACGGCAGGCATCGAGAATCAGAATATTCACCGGATTTTGTGCTTCTTCCATTGTTCCCAAAATAATATTGGCGTTGTAGGCCCGCGCTTTCAGTTCGGCTTTATTATTGATTTGGGTCCGCACCGGCACTAAATAGTTCTCACCGTCTGCCTGCACCCCATGACCTGAGTAATACACCAGGCCAATACTGTTGCGGGTCAGCTTGCTTCTGAATTCATGGGCTGCACCATCCATTTCCATCAAATCGGCGTTTTCCCGATAAATGACTTCAAAACCAATCTGCTCCAGGGCGGCTTTCATATCTTGCGCATCATGGATGGTATTATCCAGGTCAGGCAGTCCCTTAACTGCATAATCCTTATTGCCAATCACCAGAGCTACGCGCTCACCACTTGCCGCCAGCGGTAAACTGAAACCAGTGATGACCATAAAGCTAATCCAGACCATGATTTTCAGAAACTTTGTCATCACCCGCCCCCAATTCAGAATATAAACTGCCTTGACTTTCCTACTGCAACATTTTTATCGCTGCCGCATAATCCGGTTCATTCGCCAATTCTTTCACCAGCTCGGTATAAAGCACCTGATTATTTTCATCAAGAATAATCACCGCTCGCGCCGTCAAACCCTTCAAAATACTATCAACCAACTCCACCCCATAATCCTTGCCAAAACTGGAACGGAAAGTAGATAACGGCGTGATATGGTGCAGACCTTCACTTTCACAAAACCGCCCCTGTGCAAACGGCAAATCCGCAGAAATCTGCAATAACACCGTGTTGTGAAAATGCGCGACCTTTTGGTTAAACATCAGGGCAGAAGCGGCACAAGTCGGGGTATCCAGACTCGGTACGACATTTAGCACCTTCTTTTTCCCGGCATAAGTCGCCAGGTTCACTTCTTTTAAATTGCCGTTCACCAAGGAAAAATCCGGGGCGGTGCTGCCAACAGCCGGTAACTCGCCACAAGTGTGCAAGGCTTTGTTTTGAAAAAAAATTTCTGCCATTTTTACTGTCCTCTATATAAAAAAGGAGCACAAACCTGAATTTGTACTCCGCATGAAATTATTTGTTTTTATGATCTGAATGGGGCTTTTTCCGGTTTTTATGAAATTCCCGCACCTGCTGTCTGCGCTTTTCCTTTTGATGGTCAGAGACTTTCACTTCCACTTCATCATAAGGATTAGTCGGCGATTTGAATTTTAACCGAATCGGCGTACCTTCCAGTTTTAGTTTGTCCCGATAAAAATTAATCAGATAACGTTTGTAAGCTTCCGGCAATTCATCCGTTTGTGTGCCATGAATAATGATGGTCGGTGGATTTTTTGCGCCCTGATGGGCATATTTCAGTTTAATCCGCCGTCCATTTGCCAATGGCGGCTGGTGCACAGTGATGGCTTCGGTCAAAATCCGCGTTAATACCGGCGTGGACATATCGGTCATCGCCGCTGCATAAAGTTTATGCACCACCTGGAATAACTTTCCTACCCCGCTGCCATGCAACGCCGAAATCGGATGTTTTTCAGCAAAATCCAGAAATGGCAGTTTCACTTCAATCTGACGTTTAATGGTTTCTTTCTGGTCAACGCTTAAGCCGTCCCATTTATTCAGGCCGATAATCAGGGCGCGTCCGGCTTCCAGCACCATCCCCAGTAAATGACAATCCTGATCGGTAATACCTTCTCTGGCATCAATCATATAAATGACGACATGGGCTTTTTCGATAGCTTGCAGGGATTTAATTACGCTGAATTTTTCAATCGCCAGTGAAACTTTGGCGCGGCGGCGCATTCCGGCAGTATCAATCAAGGTATAAATCTGGCCATCGCGTTCAAACGGAATGTAAATGCTGTCCCGAGTCGTGCCCGGCTCATCGAAAACCACTACCCGTTCTTCACCTAACAGCCGATTCACTAAAGTCGATTTTCCAACGTTCGGACGGCCAACCACCGCAATCGCTATGCCCTGCTCTTCTTCCTCAGCTTCATCATCGGTCGGCGGTAAAATTTCATCAACCAGCGCCAATAATTCAAACACGCCGCGTCCGTGCGCTGCCGAAATTTTTACCGGCTCGCCTAATGCCAACGAATAAAAATCCAGCGTGGCGGTTTGTGCATCGATGCCGTCAGTTTTATTGGTGACTAACACCACCGGTTTATTTAGTTTGCGCAGGTTATCGGCAATCACATAATCGGAAGCATTAATTCCCTCTCGCGCATCGACCAAGAAGAAAACAATATCAGCTTCTTCCAAAGCAATGTGCACTTGCTTTCTGGCGAAACTTTCCACGCCTTCGCTATCATCTGTGATACCGCCGGTATCAACAACCAGGCAATCACGATGGCCGCGTTTTACCCGGCCATATTGGCGGTCGCGGGTTAAACCGGGAAAATCAGCCACTAGAGCTTCGCGGCTTTTGGTTAAATAATTAAACAGGGTGGATTTGCCCACATTGGGGCGGCCGACAAGGGCTATTACAGGTAACATTTAGAGAGCCTTAGCTTTTAAAGCGGCGAGAGTGCCGTCTTTTGCGTAAATATAAACAACATCATTGGCGAGAACCGGCGCGGAATCTATCGGGCTTTTCGTAACTTGAATCCGTCCCAGTTGCTTGCCATCACTGCGCGATAACCAGTGGACATAGCCTTCATAGTCACCCACCACCACATATTCCTGATAGACCTGCGGCGCAGATAAAGCCCGGAAATGCAGCTCGTTTTGTTTCCATAAAGTTGAGCCGTTGCGCGGGTCAATTTGCCAGACATCGCTGTTGGTATCGCTGATATAAAGATTGTGCCAGTCCGCCGTTAAGCCGGAAGCCGAAGAAAGCTGCTCGTTGCGCCATAGCATATTGCCATCTTTTGCCATAACCGCTGAAGAGCCGCCGTGATAACTGGAAATAAACAAAATTCCGTCTTTTTCCAGCGGG
>CAIQWF010000170.1 GCA_903875455.1 uncultured Pseudomonadota bacterium | reverse complement strand
TTTCAGAGAAGGCTTTGATGTGATTAATGACGCTCTTTTTAAGTTGATTTTTACGTTTGAGAATACCATTAAAGCCTTATTTTGTTTTCTGGCGTTTAACCAGAAGTCCGAGCCGAGCTAAATTTTTGTCATGTACAGAGCTGAAAAACAGAGATGTGAAAACTTAAGAGAAATCATTGTCTTGTTAAAAAGAGAATCTCCCCAGCCCTAGCCGATTTAAACAGCGCGTGGGAAATCATCGAACGCTGTGGCATGAAACTGTATGCAGTAGATTCCTTACTGATTCACGGACGTTACAGCCTTGCCGCCACAGACTTTGTGACACCGCATTAAGAAGCAAAACAACTCATTGAAGAAATCAGGCAACGGGGATTGATGCCGCTTTGGGAAGCGTTGAACTCGATGGCACGGAATCCAATCGAACCATAAAGCCCTTCAACAAACTCAGGGCAAATGCCAAGTTTAAGAATCGGACCGTTATTTTTTACCCCAAACGATGCAAAGGCTCCAACTTGTCATCTTCTGGTTTTACCTTGGCTTTTTCCATCGCCTGATGCTCGCTAAACGCCTGAAAAAGCTTGCCACCATCCCATTCCCGCCGATGCTTGCCATATAAAATTCGGTTAAGCTCAAGAATCTCATCCCTTAAACCGGCATGACAAAAATCGGCAATCGCCCCCAGGGTAGCGGCGTTGTATTCCTGTTTTCCCCAGGCAATTAACGCCAGCTTTGCCCCATTTGCATCATGATTCGCACAGGCTTTTTTGATGTCAGGCGTCATGTCAGGATTTTTTTCCGGCACAACTTTGGTAACTTTTTTCCAGGGCCTGAAAAAAACTATCAAGGTTGCCAGCCAGCCGAAAGCAAAAAATCCAGCCAATCCCTGCCAAAGAAAACTGTTTCCAGCGCCTGCATCAGGACTAACCGCAGACGGACTGTAAGTAACCGCAGCTTTATTCACAGGTTTTTCAACGCTTTTATCCACAGCCGGGGCGAGATTGGGCTCGGCAACCTTTCCTTCGCCGGTCGCGGTGACTGTCACCGCCGGAATTTGCGCAAACTCGATTTTCTGACTCTGAACATTAAACCATGGGATTTCCAGGGCTGGCAGGGTATAAGTCCCGGCTTTGGAAGGAATAAAAGCAATTTTCTCTTCCCGCACCGCCACAATCCCTTGCGAAGTTTTTTGTTCATCCAGCTTCGGCTGGTCTGGATAACTTTTTAAATCCTCACTGCTGGCAGACTGATACAATTTCGGTAACTGCCCAACCGTTGTACCCTTCGCCGTCAGCGTCAATGTTCGGGTCAGCGGTTCACCCACTTTCATGTTCTGCACATCGCCCGACCAGGCCTGCTTTAACTCCAGCTGTTCTGCGGCCAGCCAGTGACCTTTAAAACTGGCGGGAGCCGGCAAGATATTTAAGGTGATTGGTTTTGAGGAAACCCGCTCGGTTCGGGCAGTTCTGGCACCAAAAAAACCGCCCAGACCGCCTTGGTCATCGGCAAAAATCCCCGCCGTCAAGGTTAGTGGCGGAATCGTCAACGTGCCGCTTTTCTGGGGGAAAATCGCATAATTTCGCTCTACCACAACATATTCCGTGCCTTTCACCTGGGTGCTGTAGTTTTTATCCTCTCCCAGCTTCGTCACCACCGCATCGGCAACCTCAGGCTCGGCCAGTTTGCCGTCGGCAATTTTTACCCGCGTATAAATCCGCACCGTGTAAAGAATTTGTGACTGCACATAGCCTTGCTTGGGCGTCGCTTCAACTTCTAAAAACAAATCGGCATCGTTATCGGCAACATCGGGTTTTGCCGCGCCTTCAGTCACGGTAATGGCCAAGGCCGGGCTGGTTTCACTGCCAAAGTGCAAGGCCGGAATCGTCACCTTGCCGGCATGTTTTGCCATCACATCAAAGGTCCATTGAATTGTTGTGCTTGATGTGCCGTTTATCCAGGTTGAATTAGTGCCATGATTGCGGTCAATAATCTCAAACTCTTTTTCCAGCGGCCTAAAATCAGGGTTTCCATCCGGGTCTTCTGTGGTAGAAAAAGTGATTTGAAACGATTCATTCAGACGCACGGTTTTGCGGTCCACTTCCACCTTAACCGGCGCGGCCACCGCCAATGTCGTCTGCCATAACAATCCTGCTAAAACCAATCTAACCAACTTCATTTTCTCGAACCTTAAGGAAAAGAGTGCTGTGTTTCATGTGAAACCTTACCAACTTTGCGCAGAAAAATCCTGACGCTGCCGTTGTCCATATTGATATTTGAATTTTCGCCGCAACAAACCGGCCGGATCATCAGGAACCCGATTCAGCCATTGCTCGTCGGCCTGTTTTTTCTCATCATCCGCCAGTTTTGCCTGTTGGAACTGGGCTTTCTGCTGCGGTTTTTCAGTCTGCTGATTTTTCGCCTGAGCCGCTTGTGCCTGTCGTTGCTGTTCCTGTGCTTGTTGTTGCTTGTCCTGCTGTTGCTTGTCCTGCTGCTGTTTTTCCTGCTCTGACTGGTCTTGTTTATTTTCGCCTTGCTCAGATTTTTGCTGATTTTTTTCAGCTTTATCACCCTTGTTGTCTTTTTTGTCTTTGCCGTCCTTCTTATTATTATCGCCTTGCTGATCCTTGTTATCTTTTTGCTGTTTGTTATCCTGTTTTTGTGGGTCTTTCTGCTGTTGCTGGTTTTTGTCCGACTGTTTTTGTTGTTCTTGTTGCTGCTGTTGCTTTTTCAACGCCTCTTCAACCAGTTTTTTATTATATTTGGCATCTTCGTTATTAGGCTCAAGCTGCAATGACTGGTCATAAGCTTTGATTGCCTCTTCATATTTACCGGCTTTTGCCAGCACATTGCCCTGATTGTAAAAACCGGTGGCAGAATTCGGGGTTTTTAGCGGTTTTTCTTCCGACTGCCTGGATTTATACAGTGCCGCCGCTTGCCAGGCCGGGTCTTCAAACAACTGCGCGGCCTTATCATATTGCTTGTTATTAAACGCTCGCTGGGCTTGCTGATTTTTTGTTTGCCACAAATCCTGCCATTCCAGCGCGTAACTGTTTTTCGGCAACGGCAAAATAAGCAAAAATGCTATCGCCAATAATCCGCGTCTGAAACTTAATGCCGCTAACGGCAACACCAGCAATAATAACCACACGCCTTTTTCATCCCATTTTTCCAGCAGCAAATTATCCTGATTGTTATCCACAGCTTTTTGCACGGACTTATCCACAACCGCCAGTAAGTTCTTAATATCGCTGTCATTATCGCTAATCTCCTGATAAATGCCATGCCCGTCACTGGCCAGTTTTTGCAAATCACTCACCGGCAATTTCGGCATTACAATCGTCCCGGATTCATCTTTTAAAAAACCGCCATCCGCCTCGCTAATCGGCGCCCCTGCTTCTGTGCCAACCGCCAACACCGATAACTGATACTCTTCTAACTTTTTCAGCACCGCCGAAATTTCATCCGCGTTCACGCCATCCGTAACCAGCAACACCTGTCCGTTTCGCAAGCCGCCCTGCTTGAGCAGCTCCACCGCCTTTTCTACCGCCAATACGGTATTATTGCCGGCACTGGGCATAATCTCAGGCGTTAATGCCTCCAACTGGCTGGCAATCGTGGCGTTATCATTGGTCAACGGTGTGACGGTAAAGGCATCGCCGGCATAAACCAGTAACGCGGTCTGCCCGTCTTTGCGTTGTTTTAAAATATCTTCAATCTTGTAACGCGCCCGAATTAACCGGGTTGGTTTAATATCGCCCGCTTCCATTGATCGCGATAAATCCAGCGCAATCACCAAACCGGAATCATTCCTGAACGCAGGCGATGGTACCCGTTCCCAGGTCGGCCCCGCCAAGGCAATAATCACTAAGATACTGGTTATCACGTTGATGCTGACAGGCAGACGATTTTGCTTAACCGGCTTTTGCTGCAAAATATACGGCAACAACGCTTCATCACAGACATTCATCCAATTGCCGCGTTGCAATTTCCGCCTGAGAATAAGGCCCGTAATAAGCAAAACAGGAATAAAAGCGAGCAGCCAATACGGTCTGATGAAATGAAACAAGGCTAGATTCATAAACTTCTGACTCTTTGCAGAGTAATCAAGGCAACACAAAGCAAAGCCAGCGACAGCGGCCAAAAATACAATTCCGCGCGGGGACGAAAATATTGCTTATCTTTTTCCACAGGCTCCAGTTGATCCAGCAACTGATAAATTTGATTTAACTCTTCGGTATTTCTGGCGCGAAAATATTTGCCGCCGGTTTTTTGCGCAATTGCGGTTAAGGTCTCTTCATCCAAATCCTGCGACGGATTGACTTTTCGCGCCCCGAACAGACTGTTCACAACCATTTCATCAGCGCCCACGCCGATGGTGTAAATTTTTAATTTATAACTTGCCGCTAATTCCGCCGCTTTCAAAGGAGATAGCTCTCCCGCAGTATTGGCGCCGTCAGTCAGTAAAATCAACACCCGGCTATTGGCTTGCTGTTTCTGCAAGCGTTTCACCGCCAAACCGATGGCATCACCAATCGCAGTCGCTTCACCCGCCAAGCCGATTGCAGACTCGTCCAGCAAAGCGGCAACGGTTTTGCGGTCAAACGTCAGCGGCGTTTGCAAATACGCCTGCGTGCCGAATAACACCAGCCCCAAACGGTCACCGACCCGACGGTTAATAAATTCAGTGGCAATCGCTTTAATCGCCGTCAACCTGTCAACCATTTGGCTTTGCAGCTCAAAGTCCTGGGCACTCATGCTTTCGGACAAATCCACCGCCAGCATTAAATCCCGACCGCTAACCGCCTGCTCTATCGGTTCCCCCAGCCATTGCGGACGGGCACTTGCCAACACCAATAAAATCCATGCAACCGCAGCCAGCCACAATCGCCAAGGTTTTTCTGCGGCGATAATCCGGGTTTCTTCGCTGGGAAAATCATCCAAAAAGGGCACTTTTAACGCTGCTTGTTCTATTGTTATTCTTGCTGCGAAAAAATAGCGTACCAATAACGGCAAAGGTAAAGTTAAAAATAGCCAGGGCCATTGAAAATGAATCATATTGTTTTATTTCTTTTGCGACAACAGTTCGGACAGTTTTTTGAAAAAATAGAGGAAATCTTAAATTCAGAGGAAAATGTAGCTACCAACAAACAACCTCCCCTGAAAAAAGATTTCCATGAA
>CAIQWF010000169.1 GCA_903875455.1 uncultured Pseudomonadota bacterium | reverse complement strand
TTTCAGAGAAGGCTTTGATGTGATTAATGACGCTCTTTTTAAGTTGATTTTTACGTTTGAGAATACCATTAAAGCCTTATTTTGTTTTCTGGCGTTTAACCAGAAGTCCGAGCCGAGCTAAATTTTTGTCATGTACAGAGTGTTTTTTTAGAAAAATGATTGCTCAAGCAATTGGCAACAGAGGAAATAATCTAGCAATGAATAAAATCACAATCACACTGTTGGCCGTTTTAACTGTTGCCGCTGGCAATCTGGCGAATGCGGCGGAGGAAAATCCTGACTTGCAGCAGCTGCAACAGGCTTTGGCATTGCATCCTGAAGATGGCGATTTACTGAAAAAAACCGGCATAGCGTTATATCAGGCCGGAAAATATGCCGAAGCCGAACCGCTGCTGAAAAAAAGCCTGGCACAGCGGGCAGAAAAATTCGGTGAAGATCATCCTAATTTCGCTACTGCTCTGAATGATTTAGGGATTCTCTATCTTGACCAGGGCCGCTATGCAGAAGCTGAGCCGTTATTCGCAAAAAGCCTGCCGATTTATGAAAAAGCCTTGGGCAAAGAACATGCGCTGGTTGCCATCAACCTCAACAATCTGGCCGCAGTTTATAACCAGCAAGGCAAATATGCCCAAGCCGAGCCGTTATTCTTGCGCAATCTGGCGATTGATGAAAAAAATCTCGGCAAAAATAACCCGCAAGTCGCCACCGATTTAAACAATCTGGCCCAGCTTTACCAAACTCAGGGCAAATATGCCCAGGCTGAGTCACTGTTATTACGCAGTCTGGCCATTTACCAGCAAGCATTCGGAAAAAATCATTTTGAAAGCGTGGTCAGTCTAAATAATCTCGGTTCGCTGTATCAAAGTCAGGGCAAATACAGCGAAGCTGAAACCTTGTTGCAACGCAGTCTGGCGATTGCAGAACAGGCGTTGGGCAAAAATCACCCCGATGTGGCGCAAAATCTCACTACCCTCGCTTTTTTATACAAGGAACAGGGCAAATATGAACAGTCCGAACCGTTGTATTTGCGCAGTCTGGAGCTTCGGGAAAAAACCTTGGGCAGCGATTCCGCCGGTTTCGCCAAAGGCTTAAACGATTTGGCGCTGCTGTATTTTTCGCAAGGCAAATTCAGTCAGGCGCAGCCGTTGCTGGAAAAAAGTTTAACCATCCGCGAACAGGTTTTGGGCAATCGACATTTGTCGGTAGCTGAAAGTTTGACCAATTTGGCCATGCTTTACGATGCCCAAGGCCGTTATGCTGATGCCGAAGCCTTGTTGCAAAAGGGCTTGGCGATCAATGAACAGATCTTGGGTAAAGAACACTCAAGCGTCGCTACCGATTTAAACAATCTGGCCTTTTTGTATCGCAAGCAGGGAAAATATCCGCAGGCAGAAACCTTGAACGAGCAAAGTTTGGCGATTCGGGAAAAAACGCTGGGTATAGAACATCCTGATGTGGCGGGCAGTTTAAATAATTTGGCGGCGTTGCAAGCGTTGCAGGGTAAATTTCGACCGGCAGAAATCCTCTATCGTCGCAGTCTGGCAATTTATGAGCAAGCTTTCGGCAAAGAACATCCGTCGGTTGCCAACAGTTTAAACAATCTGGCCCTGGCTTATGTCGCACAGGATAATTTTTCGTCCGCCGCGCCGTTGCTACATCGCAGTTTGCGCCTGACCAATCAATCGCTGGAACGCTGGCTGTGGGGAGCGGGCGAGAAAACCCGCCAGGCCTATTTGCAGCAGCAGGAAATGATGCGGGATTATTATCTGAGTTTTTATACTCTGGCGAATCAACCGGACGAAGCGTTTTATTTTTCGCTGGCGCGGAAAGGATTGTTGCTGCGGATTGCCTCAGAAGTCAGCGCGTTGGCTAAACAAAGTGCCAATCCTGCCATTAAAAAACAGACTCAGGAATTTAACGCCTTAAAAGCGCAATTATCGTCACTGGCATTGTCGGGCAATGCAGAAAAGGACAAAACGCAAGCGTTGGAGGACAAAATCAACACGCTGGAAATGCAGTTAAGCCAGAAAGTTGCAGGTTTTAAACGCAGTGAATCGGAAGTGAAGCCTGAAAACGTGCTGGAAAAGCTTAACGCCAAGCAGGCGGTAGTGGATTTTCTGATTTACACCGAAGCGGATTTTAAAAGCCAGCGTTATAAATCGGAGCAGTTAATCGCCTTAATCGTCAATAAAGACAGCGGCATTAAACTAATCAAGCTGGGCGAGTTGGCACCGGTTAATGAAGCGATTAAATCTTACCGGCAAACCATTTTACCGACCCCGCAAGGACAACTGGCAAACCGTGAAGAGGTTTTAAAACCGGTCAGTCAAAAACTGTATCAATTAATCTGGCAACCATTACTGCCTTATATCGCCAGCAAAAAACAGGTTTATCTGATACCTGACGGCATTTTGCACCTGTTCCCTTTTAAATCCTTGCAGGATGAACAAGGCCATTATTTGGCCGAAAAACAGCAAATCACTTTATTATCTTCAGCCAGAGACATTGTGTTGCCTCCCTTGCAGGCAAAAACCAACGACTCGGTTATTTTTGCTGCGCCTGTTTTTGGCAACAAAGAGGATAAAACCCGCACTACGCCGACACGCAGCGTGGTAAAAAACAAGCAGGACGTTAATTTTGAACCGCTTGAAGGTGCCGCCGCCGAAGGCAAAGCGCTCAGTGAACTGATTAAAACCAAACAACCTATCCGGCTTTTTCAAGGTCAACAAGCCAATGAAGCCAGCGTTGACAAGATTAAATCGCCACGTTTTCTGCATTTCGCCACACACGGTTTTTTTCTGGAAATTTTGCCGCCAGCGACTGAGAAAACCGGAATGCGCGGCTTAACAGAAGGCGCAGCGCTAAATGATAGCCAACAGACTGAAAACCCCTTAACCCGTTCTGGCCTGGCTTTAACGGGGGCAAACTTTGGCATAAAAGGCCAAAAACAGGCTGATGGTACAGACGGGATTTTGACTGCTTTGGAAGTGTTGGCTTTGAATTTGGAGGGTACGGATTTAGTCACGCTCTCCGCCTGTGAAACCGGCGTCGGTGACATTCAGGTCGGTGAAGGCGTTTATAGTTTAAACCGAGCCTTTCAGGAAGCGGGCGCAAAAAACGTGCTTTCAACCTTGTGGACTGTCGCTGATGAGCAAACCAAACAGTTTATGCAGACGTTTTACACGCTGGTTTTAAACGGCGATTCACCGCAACAGGCTCTGCAAAAAACACAGTTGAAATTCATCAACGATAAAACCTTGCAAGACCCGTTTTTCTGGGCGGCGTTTACGGTCACGGGAATTTAACAGGAGAAAAATATGGCAAACAAACCACGAAAACTCATCAGTTTTGACTGGGCAATCAAGAAAATTTTGCGCAGTAAAGCCAACTTTGAGGTTTTGGAAGGTTTCTTAAGTGAGTTGTTGTTTGACGATATAACAATCAGTGAAATTCTGGAGTCGGAAAGCAATAAAACCGGCTTTGATGACAAGTTCAACCGGTTGGATATCAAGGTGAAAAACTCCAAAGACGAGATTATTTTGATTGAAATTCAATACAGCCGAGAACTGGACTATTTGCAGCGTATGTTGTACGGCTCCTCGAAAGTGATTGTGGAGCATATCAAGGAGAGCGAGGCGTATGCCAAAATCGTCAAGGTGATTTCCATCAATATTCTGTATTTCGATTTGGGTGTAGGCGATGATTATATTTATAAAGGTACGACTTCGTTTATCGGCTTGCACAATTACAGTCAGTTGAAACTCGATTCGGCGCAGGCGGAGTTATATAAAACCGATGAAATCGAGGATATTTATCCTGAGTATTATTTAATCCGTATCAACAGTTTTAATGATGTGGCGAAGGATTCTTTAGACCAGTGGATTTATTTTTTGAAGAATGAGGAAATCAGGGATGATTTTCAGGCCAAGGGGTTGGAAAAGGCTAGAGAAACGCTGGATTATTTAAAGTGTTCTGAAGAGGAGCGGCAGGCGTTTGAGGCTTATAAGGAGTCGTTGCATTATCAGGCCAGTATGTATGAGTCTACTTATGTGATTGGTAAAACTGAGGGAATAGAGGAAGGCAAAAAAGCTGAGAAAATGGCGATTGCTAGAAAGATGTTGCTAAAAAATAGCGATATTGAGTTAATTATGGAGTTGACTAGTTTAACTGAGGTTGAGATTGAGAATTTGAGGTTAAATTGGGGAAACGGGCAATGAAAAAACTGTTTTCAGTATTGATTTTAGCAAGTGTCAGCTTGCAACCATTATATGCAGGGGAGTTGAGCGATAAAATAGCAAAACTTCAGCAGAATTGTGAGAAAGAAGATGCGATAAGTTGCGGGCAACTTGGATATATTTATTTACAACAAAGGAGGTATAGCGAAGCAGAGCCTGTGTATCAAAGAAATATCGCAATTTTAGAAAAAACTTTCGATAAAAACGATCCCGTTGTTGCCAGTCTTGGCTTGGCTAAATTATTAGAACTTTATATAAATCAAGGTAGATACAGTGAAGCAGATCCTCTTTATGAAAGAATCTTGGCAACTTTTGAAAAGTCTGTGGATAAAAACTCCGTTGAGACTGGTGTGAGCTTAGATTATTTAGCACAACTTTATCAAAAACAGGGTAAGTTTGAACAAGCTGAGTTAGGTTTTTTACGCAGATTACAGTTTAAGGAAAAAAAATTAGGTCAAGATCACCCTGAGGTTGCCAAAAGCTTGGACACCTTGGCGGATATGTATTTAACTCAAGCGAATTATCAACAAGCCAACGCTCTCTATTTACGCAGTTTGGCGATTAGGGAAAAAACTTTTGGTAAAGAGCAACCGGAGATTGTAAAAAGTTTAAATGATTTGGCTGAACTTTATATACGGCAAGGTAGATACAGCACAGCCGAAGCTTTTTTACAAAAGGGCTTGATAATAAGGGAAAAAGGGTTAGGTAAAAACCATCCCGATGTAGCTAATAATCTAAACCTTTTAGCAAGCCTTTATCAGAAACAAGGCAAGTATGATTTAGCAGAGCCATTATTAATCCGAATCACAGAGATTACAGAGAAAAATTTCAGCAAGTACCAGGCTGAAGCGGATGCGGCCAAAACAGTATTAAGCAAAAATAATGTTGCTACACTTACCAATTTTTTTGAGTTAGCAAACACTGTCACGCAGAGTATATGTACTATCGGGGAGCTGTATAACAAACAAGGCAAATATCAGCAGGCTGAGTCTTCCTATCGAAAAGCTTTAGCGTTTGACGAAAAAATCTCGGCCCTTATTGAAAAAATATTTGGCAAATACCAGCTAGGAAATGTAGATGAGTTAGTGACTGCCAGCATTTGGGGCATATTGGCAAATAATTATTATGATCAAGGTAAGTATGCTCAGGCGGAGTCCTTGTATCTAAAAACTCTGGCATTTTTTGAAAAAAACAACTTAATCTCTGATAACACCGCGTATGCAACCCATATTTTAAGCCGTTTAGCCATGCTTTATGATGCACAAGGCAAATATGCACAAGCAGAGCCTTTGTATCTAAGACAATTAGCGATATTGGAAAAAGCTTTAGCACCAGAGGATTTAAATATCAGCAAAGTATTGAAACCTTTGGCAAAACATTACCGGCTACAAGGCAAATATGCAGAGGCGGAGTCTTCAGGCTTGCGTAGTTTGGCAATTTTGGAAAAAAACCTGGATAAAGACCATCCTGACATTGCCAAAAACTTAAATGAACTCGCCAGGCTTTATAGTGCAAAAGCTGACTATGGTAACGCTGAACCTTTGCTAAAAAGAAGTCTGCGTTTGATGAATCAATCCTTAGAACATTGGCTTTGGGGCGCAAGTGAATCAACCCGCCAATCTTACCTTCAAACACTGGAAAAAGACCGCAACTTTTATTTAAGTTTCTACAACGCCAATAATAACCCTGAAGAAGCTTTTTATTTCTCTCTGTCCCGCAAAGGTTTGTTATTGCGGATTTCTTCCGAAATGAATGCGTTAGCCAAACAAAACCCAGACCCTGCTATTCAAAAACAAGCGGAAGAATTTAATGCCCTGAAAGTACAACTCGCCAATCTGGCTTTTTCTGACAAACCCAAAGAGAAAGCCAGAATCCAATCCCTGGAAGAGAAAATCAACACGCTGGAAATGCAGCTTAGTCAAAAAGTTGCCAGTTTCAAGCGCAGCAATACAGAAGTGACACCGGCGGAAGTGTTGGAAAAACTTAAGCCGGAACAGGCAATTGTTGATTTTCTGGTTTACCAAGACCTAGATTTTAAATCTGACAAAGAGCAAACCGAGCAGGTTGTCGCTCTGGTTGCCGATAAACAAAACGGAATTAAATTAATCAAACTCGATAAATTTGCATCGATTAGCAATGCTCTTACTCGTTATCGTCAAAGCATAGAACCACGAAATAGAAAACCAGGCGAAAGTGCCAAAGACTATACCGAATATCTGGGGCTTCGTGAGGAGAGTTTAAATTATGCCAGTCAAGACCTTTACAAATCTGTTTGGCTGCCATTAGCTCCTTATCTGGCTAATACAACTGAGGTTTATGTAATTCCAGACGGCATTTTGCATCTTTTTCCTTTTAAAGCGTTAAAAGATGAGAAAGGTCATTATTTGGCAGAAAGCAAACAAATCACTTTATTATCTTCCGCCAGAGATATTGTCTTGCCTCCGCTGACAGGGCGAACCAGCAATTCAATCATCTTTGCGGCTCCTGATTATGGCAAAACGACTGATAAGGCTAAAACGGCAACTGCAAATCGCAACCGAAGCGTTGCCACTCGCCAAGAAGATATTTATTTTGTGCCACTCCAGGCTGCGGCTGTGGAGGGTAAAACTCTTTCCAAGCTTATTGGAACTAAACAACCTGTGCAACTTTTTCAGAATAAGCAAGCTTCTGAAGCCCAAGTTGATAGCATAAAAGCCCCCCGCATCTTGCATCTTGCCACACATGGTTTCTTTTTAGCTGACAAATCTGAAAATAATCAAAATCCCTTAACCCGTTCCGGTTTGGCCTTAACCAACGCAAACTTCGGCATTAAAGGTCAAAAACAGGCCGACGGCACAGACGGTATTTTAACGGCGCTGGAAGTATTGGGCTTGAATCTGGAAGGGACGGATTTAGTCACGCTTTCCGCTTGTGAAACCGGTGTGGGTGATATTCAGGTCGGTGAAGGCGTTTACAGCTTAAACCGCGCTTTTCAGGAAGCAGGGGCTAAAAACGTGTTATCAACCCTGTGGAGCGTTGCCGACGAACAAACCCAGCAATTCATGCAAAACTTTTATACCTTGGTTCTGAATGGCGATTCACCACAACAAGCCCTGCAGAAAACACAGTTGAAATTCATCAACGACAAAGCCTTGAAAGACCCGTTTTTCTGGGCGGCGTTTACCGTGGTGGGGATTTAGGAAGTGCAGAAAGGTTACAATAAAACCTAAAAACTTCTTAGCCATTGACTCACTGCCATTATCTAAAACATCCGCATTCACAATGAATATCAACAAAACCAAGGAAACAAAATTAACGCTGGAACAGGTTTTGTTCTGGTTGCAGGTCGATGGAATTATTTCTGATGCGGATTATGAAAAATGCAAACAATACAGCGCCAATAAACAAACCCACCCTTTAAAAATTGTGGTTGATTGCGAAGTGCGCGACCAAACCCAACTCGGCAAACAGCTGACTTTGGAAGGCTTGAGCGAATGGCTGGCGCGTAAGGTTTCCCTGCCCTATTACTACATAGACCCGCTAAAAATTGACGTGGCAGCCGTGACTATGATTTACAGCAAGGCCTATGCAAGCAATTACAATATTCTGCCGGTGCAGATTACCGAGGATGAAGTAGTGGTGGCAACCGCCGAACCGTATATCCGCGCTTGGGAAGCAGATTTGGGACGAATGCAGAATAATCGCCATGTAAAGCGGGTGATTGCCAATCCTGATGAAATCAAACGTTATTTGACCGAGTTTTATGCGTTTGCCAAATCCCTGAAAGGCGCCACCACAGCCCACGCCGAACAGCAAAGCTCTCAGCCGGTGCAAAATTTTGAGCAACTGGTTGAATTGAGCAAAGCCGCCGATGTCGATGCCAACAATCAGCATATCGTCAATCTGGTCAGCTGGTTACTGCAATATGCTTTCGACCAACGCGCCAGTGATATTCATATTGAACCGCGCCGCAAACTGGGCAATGTCCGCTTCAGAATAGACGGGGTATTACACACGGTTTATCAATTGCCTGCCTCAATCATGGTGGCGGTAGTCAGCCGCCTGAAAATTTTAAGCCGGATGAATATCGCGGAAAAACGCCTGCCGCAAGACGGGCGGATTAAAACCAAAACCAGCCAGAACAAGGAAATTGAATTGCGGCTGTCCACCATGCCGACTGCGTTTGGGGAAAAACTGGTGCTGCGGATTTTCGACCCGGATGTGCTGCTGCGCAATTATCAGCAACTGGGCTTTAATAAAACCGAGCTGGCGGTCTGGAACAGGATGACTTCGCAGGCGCACGGGATTATTTTAGTCACCGGGCCGACCGGTTCCGGCAAAACCACCACCCTTTATTCCACCTTGAAAAAACTGGCCACGCCTGAAATCAATCTTTGCACGGTGGAAGACCCGATTGAGCAGGTTGACCCAAGCTTTAATCAAATGCAGGTGCAGCACAATATCGGCCTGGATTTTGCGGCGGGGATTCGCACCTTAATGCGGCAAGACCCCGATATTATTATGGTGGGGGAAATCCGGGATCTGGAAACCGCAGAAATGGCGATTCAAGCTTCACTGACCGGACATTTGGTATTGTCCACCTTGCATACTAACAACGCTCCGGCGGCAATCACACGCTTATTGAATATCGGCGTGCCCGCCTATTTGATTCAGCAAACCTTGCTGGGGGTGATGGCGCAAAGGCTGTTAAGAATGTTGTGCCGATATTGCAAAAAGCCGGTTGAAGTTTCGGATGAGCAATGGCAAAACCTGATTGCGCCCTTCAAGGCAGAAAAACCGCAGCAGATTTATCAAGCCTTCGGTTGCACCGAATGCCGCCATACCGGTTATTCCGGGCGCATTGGCATTTATGAGATTTTTGAAAGTACGCCCACGCTGAAAAAACTAATGATTGCTGACTGCGATACCAGCGTTTTGCAAAAACAGGCGATTAAGGAAGGGATGCGGACTTTGCGCTTTAGTGGGGCGGAAAAAGTGGCGGCGGGATTGACCACGATTGATGAAGTGTTGCGGGTTGCGCCGGAAGGCGTGGATTATTAACTCTTCCGGCGATGGATTTCTAAATTCAGATGTTCACTGCGCCATTGGTTAAAAAGTATTTTTGCCGAAAATATAACGCCACTTTCACCAGCAAAATCAGCACCGGCACTTCAATCAACGGTCCAATCACCGCCGCAAAAGCCTGTCCTGAATTTAGGCCAAACACCGCAATCGCCACAGCAATCGCCAGTTCAAAATTATTGCCGGTGGCGGTAAAAGCCAAGGTCGCACTGACTTTATAATTTGCGCCAACTGTCGCGGACATATAAAACGTCACCAAAAACATGATGATGAAATAAATCACCAGCGGCACCGCTATCCGCAGTACATCCAGCGGCAGTTGCACAATGTATTCACCTTTGAGCGAAAACATCACCAAAATGGTAAACAGCAAGGCAATTAAAGTCAGCGGGCTGATTTTGGGAATAAATTTTTCTTCGTACCATTGCTGGCCTTGCTGTTTAATCAGCAAAAACCGCGTCGCCATGCCGCCAAAAAACGGAATGCCTAAATAAATCAGTACACTTTCGGCGACTTGTAAAATGGTGACTTTCACTTCCAGCCCGGAAGCAATCCCCAACCATTGCGGCAATAGCGTGACAAAAATATAGGCATAGAGCGAAAAAAACAGCATTTGGAAAATTGAGTTAAACGCCACCAGTCCGGCGCAATATTCAGTATCGCCTTCACCCAGATCATTCCAGACCAGCACCATCGCAATGCAGCGAGCCAAGCCGATGATAATCAAGCCCACCATGTATTCAGGCGTATCACGCAGAAAAATAATCGCTAACGTGAACATCAACAATGGCCCGACCAGCCAGTTTTGAATCAGCGACAAAATCAGGATTTTGGTATTTTTGAAAACTTGCGGCAGCTCTTCGTATTTCACTTTCGCCAGCGGCGGATACATCATTAATATCAAACCGATGGCAATCGGAATTGAAGTTGTGCCGACTTGAAACCAGGTTAAAAACGTGGTGAAACTGGGCACAAAATAACCAAGTGCCACGCCGCCCGCCATTGCCATGAAAATCCACAGGGTTAAAAATTGCTCAACAAAACCTAAATGCTTTTCTGCCATGTTTAGCTGTCCATTTTGCCAATATCGTTTAACAAAATTTTTAACTCACCATCGGTTAAATCTTCCAATGGAAGGCTAAGCATTTCCTTGATGCGTTTTTCCAAGGCAGAATAAGTTTTTTCAAATGCGGCGATAATTTCTGCCTCAGTTCCTGCAACATGCGCAGGGTCAGGCAAGCCCCAATGCGCCCTGACGGCGGTATTTAAATAAACAGGACAAACTTCACCGGCGGCGTTATCGCAAACCGTGATGGCTATATCAATGTTGTGGTTGGCAAATTCATCCCACGATTGGCTGGAATAGCCTTCCGTGCTTAAACCATGTCGTTGCAAAGTCGCCAGCGCATTCGGATTAACTTTCCCAATCGGAAAACTGCCCGCAGAAAAGGCTTGAACTTTGCCTTTGCCCAAATGATTGAATAATGCCTCGCCCAACACACTGCGGCAGGAGTTTCCGGTACATAAAACTAAAACGTTTAACATTTGATTCTCTCAGATAAATTAACTAAACATCTTTATATGCGGATAAGCATATATTAAAAATTTGAAAAAAGCTCTAACAACAGTTTTTTTGTGGCCGTTCACTCATGGCTTTCAAACGAACCAGATCTTGCTGATAAACTGGATTATTGATTGTCGCTTCAACGGCGGCGGCCAATACATGAAATGCCCAGTCTGGCAACAACGGATTAATCTTGTAATAAACCCACTGGCCAATCCGGCTATCCTGCAAAATGCCGTTATGCCGTAACGGTGCGAGATGGCGGGAAATTTTGGGCTGGGAAAGCTCCAAAGCAGCAGTCAGTTCGCAAACGCATAGTTCACCTTCCTTGTATAACAAGGTCAGACAGCGCAAGCGCGTTTCATCGCTTAAGGCCTTAAAATAATTTTCAGGGAGTAACATAGGATTCATCAAGGTTTGTTAATTAAGCCAGCGGAATTTCAACCCAAAAACAGCTGCCTGTTCCTTCACTGCTGCTTGCGCCAATATTGCCGTTCATTGATTCAATCAGCTTTTTGCTGATATGCAAACCGATACCAGTGCCTTCTATGCTTGAATTTTTGGCGCTCAGCCGTTCAAAAGGTTGAAACAGTTTTGACAGTTGGGATTCTGACAAACCATTGCCGGTGTCCGTCACCTTAATTTTTAAGGTTTGTGGATTAACGACTTCAAAGGAAAGAGTCACGCTGCCTTCAATCCGGTTATATTTAATGGCATTGGAAATTAAATTAAGCAGCACCTGTTTAAAACGCAAGGCATCGGCTAATAGTGAAAAATCACTGGTCGCGCTAATGTTGTCAATAATTTTAATCCGGTTCTTAATCGCCAAAGGCTGAGCCAAACTCAAACAATTTTGCACCAGCGTATTGAGAGCAATTTTTTCCAGAGTTAAATCCAGTTTTTCCGATTCAATTTTCGACAAATCCAGCACTTCGTTGATTAAATCCATTAAATGATGGCCGGCAGTCAAAATCTCTTTCACGCTGTCCTGTTGATCTTCGGACAAATCTTCTGATTCCAGCAGCTGGGCAAAACCTAACACGGCATTCATCGGGGTGCGTAATTCATGACTCATGCTGGATAAAAAATCGCTTTTGGCACGATTGGCTTTTTCAGCCTCCAGCTTGGCTTTATTCAGTTCAGAGTTACTCAAGCGCTTGATTTCTTCTTCATATTGTTTGTGCGCCGTGATGTCTGAAAACAACGCCAGGTAGCGGTGGAGTTTTCCATCTTTGTCGAAAATGCTGTTAATGGTTAAAAACTTCGCATGTATCTCGCCATTTTTGCGCCTGTCCCAGATTTCGCCCTGCCAATGACCTTTGGTTATAATGTCGTGCCACATTGCCTGATAAAAACCCAAGTCATGGCGGTCAGATTTAAATATCCTTGGATTTTTGCCTAAAATGTCTGCCAGTGAATAGCCGGTTATTTCAGTAAAAGCCGGATTCGCCGCAATAATCTCATTGTTTGCATCGGTAACAAAGATCCCTTCAATGCTATGCTGGTAAACCAGATTGGCAAGTTGCAGTTTTTCCTGATTTTGCCTGCGTGCCGAAATGTCATGAATAAATGCGGTGAATTCATACTTTTCCGCCAACTTAAGCGGGTTAACATAGATTTCAATCGGAAATTCAGTGCCGTTTTTGTGCAGGGCGGTAATCTCAAACCGTGAATTCAGCATGTTGCCAACGCCGGTCTCTAAAAAGTGTTTCAACCCATTTATATGGTTTTGTCGATACTGAAACGGCACAATCATTTCATGCAGTTTTTGCCCAATCGCCTCTTCAGCAGTCCAGCCAAAGGTAATAGTCGCCTGCTTGTTCCAGCCTGTAACTTTACCCTCAGAATCTATTTGCACCATCGCATCCAAACTGCAATCGAAAATAGCCCGCAAACGAGCATCGTCTTCGCTGCGGGTCGCCAGTAAAGAAACAAAACCATCCGCCATTTCATTAAAACTTGTGCCTATCTTTCTAAGCTCATCACGGGTGTCAAGATGAATGCGCTGACTAAAATCGCCTTTGGCAAAAGCGTGAGCGGAAGAAGTCAGTGCATGAATGCTATGGCGAATTGAAAGATAAATGCCGGCAGCAAAATAAATAACAACAGTAAAGACCGCAAATGCCATACCAATACTGAAATAAAGCGTATATTTTTCCCGGGCAAGCCGCTGTTCCAGCAGTTTTTTTGTCGCTGGCAGCAATGATTCATACATTTGCTGATAGCTTTTATCGATGGCGATAGTCACCATGTTAAAAAAATTATCAGGGTGGATTAGAAATTTTCTTTGCAGGATGTCTGATGCAAGAACTACCTCAACCTGTTGCGTTACCTGGTCAATATTGCTAAATACACCACTGAACAGGCTTTGCATGGCTGGGTTATAACAGCTTGCTTTTTTCAGATTGATTTTAAGCTCTGCAAGTGCATTATTACGCTGTTCTACCAGTACTAAAAGAGTTACCGCATCCTGTTCTGAGAGTGTTTTTTTCGCCAGAATACCGGTTCCAAAGGCTCGAATTTGCCCTAATGTTTCTAAAGCTTTCGGTAAATGATGAATGCTGGTATCAATCAAATAAAAAGTATCTATTTCGGTATCCAGAATTAACGAATAGTCATCGGCAATTTCAGCTTCAAATAATAATAACTGCGCAATCAGCCGGGTGTGAGCAGTATAGTTTTGCTCAATATTGAAAGTAAGACCTTCTGCGAACAGTTTTTTGACATCCGCCTTGATGTTGCGCCATTCATCAGCCAAATTTGATTGTGCAGGAAGCTTGGAATCCAAATTATTAACCGCAAGCAGAATTTCTGCCTCCTTCCCTGCCCTGCCATCGTTCATGCTGCGGACACCGCCTAATAATCCGGCAGAAAGCCCACGATGCTGCTGCAACAATTGAACCGTTTTTGAAAGGTTTTCAACTAACTCAATGCCGGCTGTCTCTTTCTCCAATGTTTTAATTGTTTGATTCAAACTGACAGAAAGGCTGGAGACCACCACGCTTATCGCAATTAAAGACATGACTGCCAGTAGCGCAAACCGCTTTGAGTAATTAAATTGGCTCATCAAGGTAACGGCAGGATAGAACATAAGCTTTATTATTTTTTTCATGATGTTTTAGGGGGGTACGGCTCAAAACTGTTGCAAATAATGGTACCAAAGCGGAATTGTCAGCAGACTTAGCAAGGTTGTCAGTGTTACGGTCATCGCATATAAGGCACTGTCCAAATGATACCTGTCGCACAGGACAATCCCAAACATCATCGATGGCATCGCCATTTCCAGAATGCTGGCGGTTAACAACTTCCCTTGCATCCCTGTCTGTAACGCCAAAGCCAACGCAAACAACGGCATCAGCCCCAATTTAATCACGATCACCGGCAACACTTTCGGAAAATTGCTCCAGCGCACACTTTGCCATTGCAATCCCATCCCTAAAGACAGCAGCATCAACGGCACCACCGCAGAAGACAGCATTGCTAAAATGGCACTTAACCAATCAGGCATCGCTATCTGATTCAGATTGCAGGTAACAGCGACAATCGCCGCCCAAATCGGCGGAATTTGGCACAGCGACAACCACAACGGCGGATGTTTTTCATCGGTTTCGCCGTAATATTGTGCGGTTAAAATCCCCACGGTAAACAGCCAGGGTTCGCAGCCAAACAGATCAAACTGCATCACCACCGCGCGGCCAAAATCGCCAAAAGTTTGTTCCAGTACCGGCAACCCCAAATAGGTGACATTAGGTATTGAAACCGCCAGAATCAAGGCACCGGTCTGGGCATTAACAACGTGAAACCGGCGCAATAACAACCATAAACTGCTGCCGGAAATCAGAATTCCCGTTCCGCAAACCAGTGCAATCAATAAAGTTTCATTACCGATTCGGGCCTTCCATAATGTCGACAGCACCAAAGCCGGTAGCAGCAAATAATAGACCAGCTGGGTTAATACCAGCCGAGTCTGGTCAGCGCCAAGACCTGCGGGCTTTAGAATCCGCCACACTGTGCCCAGCAGCAGAATTGCCGTCATTTGCGCAAGAGTTGATACCATGAAAGCCAATCACCCAAAAAGCCGCTATTTAAGCATGAGGATTTTCTTAAAAAAAATAAATTCGGCGGCGGGCCTTATAACCAATGCTTACAGCGTTTCAGCTGAAGTAAAAAAAGTTGGCAAAAATCAGAAAATACTACGCAGTTGTGCTACTCTTAAAGTTAAAGTTTATTTTAACTATCTCTTCCATCCTGCTGAATTTTTTAGTTAAAGTAACTACATAAGTACAAATATTAGTGGCTGTTGATTTGTACTGTTATTTGAAAACTCGATAGACTTTGAAAGGCACGAAAAATGAAAATTATAAAAACCGGATTGTTGTTTGTTGTTACCAGTTCTTTGCTGATGATGGCAGGTTGCGCCACCGATAAACAAACGCCTATACCGACCGAGGCTGCGCCTTCTTTGTCAGGCACCAAATGGCATTATGCTGATGAGCAATGGCAGTATGATCTTACCTTTGCCGCAAATGGCGTTTTATTAAGCACTCATCCCAATGATAAAACCAAAGATAATGATGGCTGGGAACAGAATGGCGTCAATGTAAACTTTTATTTCAATAACAAATTTTCCCAGTACAAAGGCACGTTATCAGGCAACAATCTGATGTCCGGCACTGCGGTAAACAAAAAAGGCACAACCTGGAACTGGAAAGCGACTCGCGCAGATTAAGGCACTGTTTAAGATGAAATCACGCTATAATTGCCGGTTTTTTTTGAATTGAGATTGCAAAATGGCGTGGTTGATTTTATTTTCCGCAGGGGTTGTGGAAATTGTGTTTGCGTTAAGCCTTAAATATAACCAGGGCTTTACCAAGCTGGTCCCCAGTATCGTAACCATGTTTGCCGGCGGCGGCAGTTTTTATTTGCTGACATTGGCAATCAAAACCTTGCCGATAGGCACAGCTTACGCGGTGTGGACAGGAATGGGGGCTGTCGGGGTTGCGATATTAGGAGTGTTGTTATTTAAGGAGTCAACCGACTGGATTCGGCTGCTGTCTATCAGCTTTATTGTGATAGGGATTGTCGGTCTTAAATTGACTCACGTTGACTGATGCTGCATTTAGTTTTTCAATCGCCGTTGCAAACTGCCACTTTACAACGGATTGGTGACGGTGACGCTGTGCTGTTTCTTGAAAGTGCGGTTTTATGTTTGCTGAAAAACAGTATCTATAATTCGCAGCTAAGCAAGTTGCTGACAACCAGTCGCCTGTTTGTACTGATTTCGGATATCGAAACGCGCGGCATTGCCGCAGCAGAATTGGTCGAAGGGATTGAAGTGATTGATTATTCTGGCTGGGTCACTTTAACCACGCAACACAAGCCGGTTCAATCATGGTTTTAGTGGTTGATAATGTCAGTGTTGCGGTTAATGACGAAGGTTTTCTGTTGTCTTTGCATGACTGGAACGAAAATATCGCTATCGCTATCGCCGCCTCCCATCAAATCGCATTAACACCGCTGCATTGGGAAATTATTCTGTTCATTCGTCAGTATTATCAAACTTTCAAACACTTGCCTAACGCGCGGGTATTTACCAAAGCTATTGCCAAGCAGCTTGGTGAAGAAAAAGGCAACAGTCGCTATTTGCATAAACTGTTTCCTGAAGGGCCGTTAAAATACGCCTGTAAAATTGCCGGCTTGCCTAAGCCGCCGACCTGTTTGTAAGCTAAATATCTTTAAATCGGTGAATCAAGCGGCGGTCTTTTTTGTTGGGTTTGTGCTCCGGGGCGCAGTAGCCCAAAAATTGCCGCTCTTCTCTTTGCTGTTGTCTTTGCTGTTCGCGTTTGGCAATGCTTTGTGCACTTTCTTGATATAACAATGCCGCTTCCGCTGCCGGTCGGCGTTGTTCGTTCAAACCTAAAACAGTGATTTCCCATTGATAGCCGTCCTTGCTGATTGCAAGTCTGTCGGCGATTTTGATTTCTTTGCTGGGTTTGCAGCGATTGCCGTTTAAATGAACTTTCCCGCCAGCTACTGCTTCGGTTGCAAGCTGGCGCGTTTTAAAGAAACGCGCCGCCCACAGCCATTTGTCCAGTCTTAAAGCAGTGCTTTCTGTCATTTAGTTGCTGACAGGATAACCTGAAGCTTGCCAAACATTAAAACCGCCTGCCATGCTGACTGCATTCGCATAGCCGAGCTTCAACAATGCTTCAGTTGCTAAAGCAGACCGGCCACCGGATTGGCAGTAGACAATAATGTCAGCCTCTTTGTTTTGAAAATCAGGATGATTACTGATTTTAAACTCCAGCACACCACGCGGAATATTAACCGCTTTCGGTAAATGCCCTGCTGCAAACTCGGCGGGCTCTCTCACATCCAGAACGATTTTTGTATCCAGACCGTTTTTTGCGGTTTCAGAATCAATTTCACGGATAGCTTGTTTGGCTAAAGCAACAAGATCCATTGCGGTAAGCGCCATGTAAAACTCCTCACGAATAAATAAAGACAAATCTATATTAGCAACAAATAATATATCCTGGCTATTTTTTCTTGCTGCAAAAAATAATCAGGCTTTTTGTGCTAAATGCTTTTTCAATTCGCTGGGCAAAGAAAAGACCACTTTTTCTTCAATTCCTTTATTTTCGACCACAGAAACACCGCCCCACTGTTTTAATTGTCCGATAACTTCCTGCACCAACACTTCAGGCGCTGAAGCTCCAGCGGTCACGCCTACCACGCCGATGCCTTCAAACCATTCTTTTTGCATATCCTTGTAGGTATCAATCAGAAAGGCTGGTTTTCCCAATTGTTCAGCAATTTCCCGCAGCCGGTTGGAGTTGGAACTGTTTGGTGAGCCGACTACCAAAATCAGGTCAGAAATTTCGGCCAAATCATGCACGGCATCCTGACGATTTTGAGTGGCATAACAAATATCGTCTTTTTTCTGCTCCTGAATGGCAGGGAAATATTTTTTTAATGCCTCAACCATCACCCGCGTATCTGTCATCGACAAGGTCGTTTGCGTTACATAGGCTAAATTATTAGGATTGTGAACCTTCAGATTTTTTACGTCATCAGGCGTTTCCACCAGATAGATATTGCCATGTTCAGTACATTTTTCATATTGGCCCATAGTGCCTTCAACTTCAGGGTGGCCGGCATGGCCGATTAAAATCACTTCCCGGTCAGCCTGGGCATGTTTGGAAACTTGAATATGAACTTTGGTGACTAATGGACAGGTGGCATCAAAGACGGTTAATTTGCGATCTACCGCTTCCTGCTGCACTTTTTTGGATACGCCATGTGCACTAAAAATCAGGTAGGAACCGATGGGGACATCGGTTAAATCTTCAATAAAAACCGCACCTTTTTCACGCAGGCTCTCAACCACGGTGCGATTATGAACAACTTCGTGGCGCACATAAACAGGTGCGCCAAAAGCATCCAGGGCCTGGTCAACAATTTCAATGGCTCGGTCAACACCGGCACAAAATCCACGAGGATTAGCGAGTACAATTTGCATATCTTGACTTCTTCACTTGGTTAATAGAGGAACATTTTAACCTAACATCGTCTCTGAAACGATAATTCCGTCTTCATCGGCATATAAAAAATGCTCCTGCTTAAAATTGACTCCTGCAAAAGTCAGGACATTACCGGTTTCACCTATGCCGCGTTCATGGCTATTCAGAGGTTGGGCATGTAAAGCGCGAATCCCTATAGGTAATTGTCTAAGTGCCTGGCTGTTGCGAATACAGCCATAAATAATCAGTCCTTGCCAGCCGTTTTTACAGGCTATTTCCGCCAGATCATAACCGATTAGGGCGCAGCGGTGTGATCCGCCGCCGTCAATCACCAATACCTGCTGAGTTACTTTTTCAGCCAGGACTTGTTTTACCAAGGCGTTATCTTCAAAAACTTTTAATGTCCTTATTTGCCCGGAAAAAACAGAGTTTGCGCCAAAGTTTTTAAACATCGGCTCAGCAATTTGAAAATGGGGTTGATGAGCGTACTCATCGCAAAGTCTGGCGGTGGAAAACATCATTGTGAAAGTTTACCTTTGCTTTTTATGGTTTGATTTAAAACTGCAACCCTTGCTGTTTCATATAGTCGGTATATTGATGATCTTCTTTCAGAATATGATTTTTCAGCCACTCTATCCCGACATTGGCAACTTTAGTGGCAACAAAAATCGCCATTCCATTTTGTGCACTGCCATAAAACTCTTTCATTTTTTCGATAAATTGTTGATGGTGCATTCGGTGGGTGCTTAATTCGGGATAACCCATTTTTGCCATGATTTTCTCCTCTTCATCGAAATGATAGTGAGTGTAATCGAGTAACTCTTCAAGGACCCTGATAATTTTTTGGTCAGTCGCCCCCTCACTCATTAAATCAAAAAGCTCATTTAAAATATCAAACAGCCGATGATGATGTCCATCCAGTTCAGCAATATCTACGCTATATTCGTTGGTCCACTCACATACTTTCATTTTGATTGCCCTCAATAAAACTGATTCAAATTATAGCTAACCCAAAAAATAATTTAAGAGACTTCTTTAGCAAGTTTGCACATCTGAACAATAAAGACAATCGGCTAATTTTTATCTTAAAAAGGCTTTTGGGTGTTGCAGACTGTTTGAAAAATAGTAGCAGTTAATCAATAATTTGCTCACAATAACTTGCGTTTTTTTGGCAAAAGACAGGTTTATATTTTCAAACCTGCAAATTTAAGCCTGCAAGTTTTAATTAAATCGCCTGATAGTACATCTTTTTGAATAATAGCGGCCATGTTTTAAAGAGTGACCGTCAGATTCAGGCGCCAAACCGCAAAAATGAAAATTGCACCAGATATGATAAGATTGATTGGACATTCGCCACAGGATTATTTGTTTTATGACCTTAATGCTTCAAGATACTCTTTCCCCATCCGCTCTTGATTGTTTTTTGCAGCACTGTCATGTGAAAAACTATCCTGCCAAGAGTTCGATTCTTCGGGCAGGCGAAATCAATAAAACACTGTTTTTTATTTTGGAAGGCTCTGTTTCAGTTGGGATTGAGGATGAAGAAGATGGCCGCCGATTAATTTATGCGTATTTGAATAAAGGCGAGTTCATCGGCGAAATAGGGATATTTAACACTGCCAAACCGATTGGCGCCAATGTCAGAACCCGTTCCCGGTGTAAACTGGCGGAAATTCCATATGGCAAGTTTCAACAGGTGCTGAAAAAGGAATTAGCGGAATATTCAACCGAGATATTGTTCATCATTGGTAAACAACTGGCCACCCGTCTACTCATAACCAGCCGTAATTTTCGCGATTTAGCTTTTATGGACACCGAAGGCCGGGTTGCCCGCACTTTGCTGGACTTGTGCCTGGAGCCCGATGCCATAATTTATCCTGAAGGAAGGCAGATAAAAATTACCCGGCAGGAGCTTAGTCAAATAGTTGGATGTTCGCGTGAAGTGGCAGGCAGGGTTTTAAAAGAACTGGAAAATAAAAACATGATTAGTATGGATGGTAAAAAAATTCTGGTTTTTGAACCGTTGATTACTCAAAGCCTCTAGCGGTGTAAAAAGCAAAACTTCTGGGATAATCATTATTTTCCGCAACAACGTTTAAATTTTTTGCCGCTGCCACAGCTGCAAAGGGCGTTTTTGCCTTGATCTGCGGTTTTGTTGACTTTGCCTATCGATTTGACAACTCCGTCCAAATAAAACCAGCGGCCTGCTACTTTTTTAAAGCGGCTGATTTCATTCATCACGCACTCTTCGCCCTCCAACACATAATAGGCTTTGAATTCAACTACGCCTTTATCATCATTAACGCCGCCTTTTTTTAAACTGACAATTTCCAGTCTTTGCCATTGCGCCGTGTCTTTGGAAAAGTCAATTTCAGCAGGGCGTTTGCCGACATCCCAAGTGGCTTTCAGATAATCGCCATTGTGCATGGCATAAGCGGTAAAGCGAGAGCGCATTAACGCCTCTGCGGTTTGCGGCGTTTTTTCACCGCTGTGGTAAAGCCCACAGCAGTTTTGATATTCTAAAGTTGAACCACAGAGGCACTGATTTTCTGAACTCATTATGCGGTTTCCAAAGTTTTTCTGGTGAGCATAATCAAAGCTTATTTCCAGCAACTATTTGCATCCGCCGTGCCCGGTGCACTAACTCCGCTTGCGGTTGAGGTTTTTGTGCTGTTCTGGTCAATGCTCAATGTGGCACAGGCAGTGTCAGTAGCTTGGTCGCTGGTTGCTGTCGCGGTCAAGATATAGCAGGCAGCCGCAGGAGTGGTTGAATTGGCAGCGCATGTGGTCGGAATGGAAATGCTCAAATTGTAATAAGCTTTTTCAGATGTTGTTTTGCCTACCAAGTTATAACTTCCTGAAGTACAGCTTCTGGTTGTGGTATTAATCGCCGTTGCATATTGCGGGCAATTCGCCCGATATTTTTCCTGTAGCTGCTGCAATTGCACCAACGCCGCTTTCGCGTCCGAACGTTTAGTGCGGGTGGTATAGTTTTGATAAGCAGGATAAGCAACCATTGCCAAAACTCCAATAATGGCAATGACTATCATTAATTCAATCAGGGTAAAGCCTTTGTTTTTTTTAGGTGAGGTCATGTTTATTACCTGGTAAAGATTACTAATAGCTAAAGCATAGCATACCCCGCGCAAATTTAAGCCCCGTTTTGAGTCGCTATCAGATTAACGGTTGTTTTTCTGGGACTAATGGTTGGTTAGCCGCTATGAAATAGTATGCAATCCTCTATAATGAGTTGCAGGATTATAGGGTAGTGATGTTGTATCACAAAAGTTTTGATTTTAAGAGGAAGAAGCCATGTTAAGCCAAGTCAAACAGAGTCGCGGTTCAGCCTTTTACGCACTAAAAAATAACATGATGAGTGATCAAAAAGGTTTTAGCTTGATAGAGCTGCTGGTGGTGATTGGAATTGTAGGGATTATAACCAGTATAGCAATTCCGGCGTTTGACACCATGATCCAGCGCAATCGTTTGAAAGCTGCATTGCAGTCAGTACAGGATGATTTGCAATTGGCTCGAACACAGGCAATTAAACAAAGCAGGAATGTTGTTTTTTCTATTAAACGAAAAACCGGAACGACAGTTTCAGGTGATACATGGTGTTATGGGGTAACGGTAAACGCCAGTTGTAATTGTGACCTTAATGATGATGGCGCAACTACTGACAGTACCTGTGAAATAAAAACCGTTTCAAGCGCAAGTTTTGTTGGTGCCCGTTTTCGGACAGACACTGTATCCAACATAGCATTTGATTTTAGGCGCGGCACCACATCTCCAGCTGTTGAATTGCCTTTTTCTTCTTCCAGTGCTTATAGATCGGATGTCTATATTGATACTGCGGGACGAGCACGGATGTGTTTGCCTAATCCGTTTCCAACAGGAGAAGGGATGGCTTTGCCTAAATTGGCGAATTGTACCTAGTCTAAAAAATATCGCGAAGGGTGGCAAAATGATTGATGTTGATAAAGGCTTTAGTTTAACGGAACTGCTGGTTGTGATTGGGATTGCCGGAGTGATTACCGGTATGGCTGTTCCGGCATTTGGACAGATGATACAGCGCAATCACATAAAGTCGGCGGCTTTGTCATTACAGGCCGACCTACAGCTGGCGCGAACCCTGGCAATCAAACAAAGTCAGAATATTCTGGTCTCAAGAACAACGGGCAATGCCGGTGCCTGGTGTTATGGTCTGGCGGTAAAAACCAGCGCCAAAACAAGATGCGATTGCAATCAGTCAACAACAGATGTGGCTGATGATTGTGAAATAAAAAGCACTTTGGGAGCAAGCTACAGCGGGGTGGATATGCTAACAGCAACCGTTAACAATAACAGTTTTGATTTTAGACGTGGAACCATCAGCGCAAACGGCGTGACCTTTGCCACTGATGATTACGCAGCGCGGGTTGTTTTTAGTGATGCGGGCAGAGTCAGGCTTTGTACACCACCAGTGGAAGGAACAGGCTCTACCAACAGGCCGGTCGGTACCATCGGCTTACCCGCCATACCTGATTGCCCATAAAGGAGAGAGATGATGAAAAAGCAACAAGGCTTAACCTTAATCGAGCTGATGATTTCGCTGGCGTTAGGGATGATTATCATGGCCGCAACTTTAAGTATTTATATCAGCACCATTAAAAGCAGCGCGGATACTATCAAGGCAGCACGATTAAATCATGACCTGGAAATGGCTATTAGTTTGATGGGCAATGATATTAAAAGAGCCGGTTATTGGGGCAATGCCAGAATAGATGCCAATAGCCGCGCTAATCCTTTTACAATCACTACCGCAACCTTAAATACCACGACTGCGCCTTATAACTTCAAGCCAACCGATGTAAACATTTTAAGTTTTACGGATACCGCTGGTGTTGCTCATAGCAACGGCTGCATTTTATATAGCTACGATGCCAACAGTAACGGGCATTACGACAACACCCCAAGTGACGGAACCAACACAGTAAATGACACCAATGAGTTTTTGGGTTTCAGATTAAACGCAGGCAAAATTGAAATGCGCTTAACCGGAACCACCACAGCCGATTGTACAGAAGGAACATGGCAATCAATCACTGACGAAACCATGGTAAATATTACCGATTTGCAGTTTAGTTTTGTCGCAATGGCTGCAACAACCTCCGCCCCTGTTTACTCCAGTGCTTTAACAGCGACTTCACGCTGCTGGAACTTAACTACATCTGCCAGCCCAAATAATAATAACACCATTGATTGCACCGGGATTACCAAAACACCTACTGCCACTACCAGTGCTCCACACGATATTGTAGTAAAGCGGGTTGTCAATATCAGAATGACCGGCGGATTGATTGGTACTGATAATGCTGAAGTCACAAAAAGCATGAGTGACAGCGTTGAAATCAGAAGTAACCGTTTGTATCAAATAACCAGCTAAACAAGGGGATAGCCATGAAAATTTCAAGCTACAGCAAACAACAGGGTGTTGCCAGTTTATTGACGGCGGTGGTTTTATTGATTTGTATTACCCTGGTGGTGCTGTTTACTTCTAAAACCGTGTTAATGGATACCAAAATAACTGCGGATAATGTCCGCACTGCCCAAGCAACAGCGGCAGCGCAGGCGGCAATGGATCAGGCGATAGCTTATGCGATGGCGGGCGGTATTAATCAATTCAAAAATAATACAACAACGCCTTTTGCGGTCACAACCACCGCTGGCACCACAGATACTGACGGCGTTGCCCGTGTCGATTACACCAGCATCAGCCCGATGGCTATCACTTTAACTTCCGGCACCCAAACTACAACAGCGCAATTTTATTTTGACAATAGCGCAGGTAATCGCTGTGACAATACCGCAGGAACTGCTTTTAGTGCCAATCCGATGGATAAAGCTTTGGTGGTTGCCACAGGCTGGAGTGATGACGGCACAGCCACCCGCACTATTTCGCAATGTGTCGGTTCATTTAACACTTTAAACATAGACCCGAATACCGGCGGGGCCGGTGTTCCAGCTCCATTGGTTGGTGTGTCCTCCATAGGGGTGAAAGGTAACGGCACCATGATTAACCGAATTAGCCAGTCTAATATTTGGGCCGGAGATCCAAACTACACCATTTCCGGTCAATCGATGGCAACTTATTTAAGAAAGTCGGGTACTCAGCCGAATAATTTCACTCTGGCGGAATTATTATCTCCGATTCCTACGAATGGCTCTCTGAGTGGTGCGCCAACAACCGCTACCGGGGCTTCTGTTTCAGGGGATACGCTGGCACTGAGCAATTACACCCAACTTTCCTCCAACAATACCACTGGCAACGGTGTTGATGTGATTGTGGGGGATAACACTTTATCAAAAGTAAATTTTCAGACCTTTTTTTCCCAGACATTACCGGATGCGATTGCCACAGCAGAAAGCGAGGGACACTGTTATTCCAGCAGCACCACGATAACCCCTGACCCTAACCAGTCTCCAGGAACCAGCACTACAGCGGTTACTTCACCTGCGCAAGCCTGCACTGGCGGCAGTACCGTTACAAATCCTACTGCACAAGGCACCACGATTGTGATTGATGGCAGTAGCAATGTCAGCCTTCCCGACCCTTTAGGCTCGCCTACCAATCCGGTTATTTTAATTGTGAACGGAAATTTTCAATGGTCAGGCAACAACGCTTTCTACGGTCTGGTTTATGCGACAGGCTATATTGACATAAAAGGCTCAGGCACCCTGGTTGGCTCCGCCATTCCTGCCAAAGGCAACCCTCCCTCAGGCACAGCAGCCGGTTCCCCGACTGTTATTTATCGGCCTCTGGGTGGAACACAGACAGATAAAAACGGGGTTCAGATTGGTTACGACATCACCAATTTTGCCAAAAAAGGCATTATTAGCGGCTCATGGCGGGACTGGTAAGCAAATATTAAGAAATGAGTGCTTGCAAAAAACAGCTTAAAAAAAATTTATTGAGGATATGAAAATGAAACTTCCTATAACACAAAAAGGCATAGGGATAATTGAAGTCTTGATTACCACGCTGGTTGTCGCCTTGGGTTTGCTTGCAGTGGCTTCTTTGCAGGGTAATTTAATGGGCAGCAGTGCCGCAAACAAAACCCGTTCCGAAGCAAAATCATTGTGCGAAAACAGGCTGGAACAGCTTAGAGATCCGATACTCCAAGGCGCTACAACCTCAACCACCGCTTCTGAGTTTAATGGTCTTGGAATGGCATCGCCAGCGGTTGTCACAGGTACTGCACCGGCAAGAACCGGGGTGACAACGGAGACGGGTATTACCGGCACCAATGAAACATTCACCAGAGTCACCACAGTAACCGAGCTTAGCAATCCAACCAGAAAACAGATTAGTATTGTTTGTAGCTGGGGAAATGCCGATGTTGACCACCAGTTTACTGTGCAAGGTATTGTTTCTTTTGATAACGCTTCATACTCCAATAAAATCGCCGATAATGCCGCCAATCCGCCTTCCGGTCTGAATGTCGGCAGCCCCACTACCAATGCCGGATCATCAACCGTTATTACAGATTCCACAACGGTTGCCATCACTGGCGGCACACCGGGTGCTCTGGTATCAACCACACCCAATTCTTTAGGCCAATACATCAAGGCAACCACGACTACACAAGGCTCATACGTTTACAAATGCACCGGAGAGACTGCGGTAGGTGTTACTCCGTTTATCCCTTATATACCAGATTTGGGGTTGTATACCCGTCGTATCCATTTTCAGCCTTCAACCACCACTTTTGTAGAGGCGATTGAACTGGCCTACAGCAATGATGATGCTCTGTTTGGTACAGGGCAAAGCTCCTGTACCCGCAAGGTTCGGTATAACGGCGGGGTTATCATCCCGATTAAAGGCCGAATTTATAGCAACGCAAGTCTGTCATCCTCTGTCGTTAGTTTACTGGGGTTTGATGCTTCAGAAAGCGGCGTGTTTTGCAAATTCAGTTCTAATGGACTGTCAGCAACCGGCTCAGTGCCTTATTTTTGCTATGTGGGCGGAAACTGCGTTAATGGTCCGGCCGGCACAATCAAGGAAGATACCACTAACGTAGCCGACAGTAATGGCCTTACCGGCGTAGCAAAAGCAATCGCAGCCAATGTCACGGCAACAGCTGGACAAAATACCATTGTTACGCAATGTCCGACTTATGCAGCAAGCGGAGATACCAGTTACCCTACCAATGTTTATTCCTCAGTAGGGCCGGGTGGCTGGCGCGGTAATGTCGGTGTAATCGGACTGGGCGATACCCAATCAAGTCAAACCTATACGACTTGCTTTAGTCCGGTAGCGACTGCTCGCCAGTATTATTCTTTGCGCAATAATAGCAGTGTATTAACCAATGAAGGGATTAACAAATCTTATATGTGTCATGACTTTCTGGTCATCAGTCCGCCCAATAATAGCGCAACCTATCCGGGTTATTGCGCTCCACTTGATGCGCTAAGTTTGGCGGCCAATCCGGTTGTGCGTAACTTTAGCGGCACAACGGCGAATACTTTTGATACAGCGGTTAATACCGCTAACTGTCATGTTATCAGCGGCACTGTGCCCACTGGTGTTACCAAAGTTGGTGCCACCACTACCAATGGCAGTTTTGACTGTACCGTGACCGGCACCAATTACAGTTGTACCGGCACCTCAAAAGCGTCAAGCGTTACTGTCACAGCCATCGCCGGAGGAACTGGAAGTTGCGCTCTGACTTTAACAAACAGCAATTTGACCCCCACCTGTAACGTTTCGGCTTCAACGGGTGTCACTCCGCGTACTGTGTACGGTGTCATCACTGAAGGTACGGGGGTTAGCTTTGGTACAGGACCAGGGAAATATAATCCTGTATCCACTGCCGGGCTGCTAACATTTAGCGACGCTTCCTGTACTGCATCAAAAAGTGGCAGTAGGTATTCTTACACTTGCACCTCTGTACCTTCAAATACCACTCTGCTATTTAATGCAAGCTCAGGTTTTGTCACTAATCCTGCCACCATCGCAGTAGGCAGTGCAAATATAACAACACCAGCCGGAGACATTGTCATTAGTACCGGTACTTCCGCAACTTATGCCTTGACAACCAGTGCCGGAACAGGCGGCAGCATTGTCAGCCCAGCAAGCGGCACAGCTTATCCGGCTGTTTCAAGTGTCACGGTGACGGCTCAAGCAAATAGCGGATATACCATCTCAGGCTGGAATGTTTCTGGCGCTACCATTTCTAGCGGATGTACGGCAACTTCGTATACTTGTACTGTTACGACAATTAATGGTTCGCAATCTGTAACGGCAAACTTTGCAGCGATACCTACTTACACGATCAAAGGCTCAATAGCACCTGGAACAGCAACAATCTCTGGCGTCAGCGGCACTAATAGCGCAAACTGTAGTTTGGATGCTGGCAGCACCACAGCCTACACCTGTACTGTTGCTAGTGGTTGGACCGGATCAGTCAGTGCAACCGGAACATGTAGCAGTGGTACCTTTGCAAGCACTTTTGCGGTTATATCTACTGGTGTGACAGGTGACTTAACAGGACAAAATGTTACTGCGTCCTGTACTGTCTCCTACACAGTAAGTGGCACTATAAGTTACTCATCTGCTACAGCTGCAGACTGGTTGAGTATATCATCACCATGTAGCTTTACACCTAGCATGGGCTCAGCAACAGGTTATACCTGTACTGTGACATCTGGAACTGCACTTACAGTAACAGTAGGCTTTACAGATGGAACGTTAGCTAATAATAGATATGTATGTATAGGCTCAACTGTGTATACAACAACAGGCGCAACTATTTACACTGGTACGGTAACGGCGAATGTAACGCAGAATATTACTTTGAAAAAATCTTCTCTTGCATCTTGTCCGTAATCAGTTAAGAAACTACCTTACTCCTACGCTTCGACGTAGGAGTTTGAGTTTCCCTTAAACTTTCAACCCAGCCCCTCCAGGTTTTAAAACCTGGAGGGGCTTTTTGTTTAAACTGGACGCAACTTGTTATGTGTTAAAATGCCGAAAACGCCAAGTAATAAAGGGGCTCAAAAATGTCATTAAATCCACACTACGAATCAGTCAGTGAAGCAGAGTATTTAAAAAATGAACTGACCAGCGAAATCAAACATGAATACATAGACGGTGTAGTTTATGCAATGGCGGGAGCCAGTGATAATCATAATAGAATCAGCGGCAATATTTTTTCCGAACTCAAAAGTGGTCTAAAAAAACAAGCTTCACCTTGTGTTGCTTATATAGCGGATATGCGCCTTAAACAAAGCAGCAAATATTACTACCCTGATGTCATGGTCGTCTGTAGTGCGGACAATAAAGACAAATACAATAAAACTGCCCCCGTGATTTTGGTGGAGGTGCTTTCGGCTTCCACCCGCAAAAAAGACTTAACTACCAAACGTTTTTATTACCAAAACATCCCCAGCCTGAAAGAATATGTCCTGATTGAACAGGATAAAGCCGAAATTCAAGTCTGCCGTAGAAAAGACCATTGGCAGCCCTACTATTATTATTTAGGTGAAGAAATCACCTTTGAATCTATCGGCGTAACTGTCAGCGTGGAAGATATTTACTATCAAGTTGACACGGAAGACGTTCGGGAATATCTGCAAAGCAAAACCCAAGCTCTGTAGGGTTAAAAATAACGTCTGCAAATACACCAAATGCCCGTCATTTTTCTTAAATCTATCGAAAACCTAAACCATGTCACTCAAAGAAACCCTCACCACCTTACCGCAGTACATTTTGCCGCATCACCTGCTTTCGCAAATCATGAGCCACTTCACCCATTGCAAAAACACCGTCTGGAAAAATCTGATGATTTCCCAGATTATCAAGATTTATGGTGTGAATATGGCAGAAGCACAACAGCCGGATATTCATGCTTACCCCAGCTTTAACCATTTTTTTACCCGCCCGCTGAAAGACGGGGTGCGGCCGATTACCGAAGTTAAAAACGGCATTGCCTGCCCCGCCGATGGCGCAGTGAGTCAGGCGGGATTAATTACCGACGGCGATATTTTTCAGGCAAAAGGCAAAAGCTTCACAGTCACCGATTTATTAGGCGGTGATTCACAACGCGCCGCGCCTTTTAACAACGGCCTGTTTACCACCGTCTATTTATCCCCTAAAGACTATCACCGTCTGCACATGCCAATCAGCGGCACGTTGAAAGAGATGATTCATATTCCGGGGCGGTTGTTTAGTGTGAATGGTGCAACCGCTAATTCTGTGCCGCGTTTGTTTGCCCGCAATGAACGGGTAGCCTGTATTTTTGACACCGAAATTGGCGAAATGGCTCTGGTGCTGGTGGGAGCGATTTTTGTCTCCAGCGTGGAAACGGTCTGGCATGGAGTGGTAACGCCGCCAACCATTAATGATGTCCGTTCATGGAGTTACAACGATAACGCCCCGGTATTGGAAAAAGGCGCAGAAATGGGACGCTTTAATATGGGGTCAACTATTATTGTGCTGTTTGAAAAGGACAAAGCCCAATGGCAGGCTGATTTTGCAGCAGGGAAAGGCGTAAAAATGGGCGAGTTAATCGGTACGTTTTGAAAAAACTTCGGGGTAATCCCTCGTGCTTGCCCCGATTTTATTCCGAAGTATTAAAGGTTCGGGTCAGATAAATTTTGCTCACTGTATCGTGTGGATTGCTGGCCAGACATTGAATAAACAACAATTGCGCCTGCTCAAAATTTTTCGCGTTATAAAAAGACATGGCACGGTTAAACGAATCCAGCGTAGCTAATTTGGCCTTTTTAAGTTCTTCAGGGTCCGCATCAAACACTTCATAAACCGTGATCAGTTCATCCTTGCCTTTAACTTTAATCGAGTCAACCATCCGAATCGCGTAATTTTCAGGATGTCTCAGTGCCATGAAAGTGTGATGGGTAATCAGCAACGGCACTTTATAATTTTTGGTCAAATCCTCAATCCGCGAAGACAAATTAACCGCATCGCTAATCACCGTGCCGTCCATACGTTTTTCCCCGCCCACAGTACCTAAAATCAGCAAGCCGGTATTAATGCCGATGCCGACATAAATCGGTTCTTGCTGCTCCTTTTTACGAGTCCTGTTATAGTTTTCCAAGCTTTTCAGCATTGCAATTCCGGCAGTCACCGCATCATCGGCATCGGCGAACAACGCCATAATCGCATCACCGATATATTTATCTACAAAGCCCTGATGCTCTGAAATCAGCGGCTCCATGTAACTCAAATATTCATTGATGAACTTAAAACTTTCGCTCGGAGTCATGTTTTCCGACAACTGGGTAAAGCCGCGAATGTCACAAAACAACACCGTCATTTCTTGTTGCTTGGCATCACCTAAGCGAATATCAACAAGATTTTTACAACCCAGTAAAGCTAAAAACTCATTGGGCACAAAGCGGCTGGTAATTTCTTTTAACTTTAACTCTTCTTCCAAAGCGGTTTTCAGCTGGATTTCATTCAGGCGCAATTTTTCAATTAACTCAGCCTGTTGCGAACTGAGTTTTTCCAAAGCTGCATTTTTTTCTTCCAGCTGCAAGTCCTGCGCATAACGGTCAACCGCTTCCGTCACCGTCAGCTTCAGATCTTCCTGCTGCCAGGGTTTGGCCATGTAGCGATAAAGCCGCGCATCTTTAATGGCATTCGCCACCCCTTCAATGGTCGCCTGCCCGGTCAGCATAATTTTAATGGTCTTTGGCGATTTGCTGTGAATATGTTTTAACACCTCGTCGCCCTTCATCTGCGGCATTAAATAATCCGAAATCACCAGGCAAATCTGATAATTATCTGCCAGCAACTCGTTCACCAGTTCTAAAGCATCACTGCCACTTTCAGCCACCTCAATTAAATAATCTTTGGGGAAAATGCTTTTCAGCTCGGCTTTCAACGAATTCAGGATGGTAGACTCATCGTCAATACAAAGAATAATTTTTTTACTCATAATTTCGATTTAGAGCTTTTCCTGATTTCTGGACTGAAACAGTCTGATAGCCTCATTAATATCACCCACCAACTCCTCTTCCGACCAAGGTTTTTTTACAAATTTATACAGATTTGCCTGGGCAAAAGCGTGATTTATCGACTCCTGATCAGCCTGTCCTGACAGCATAATGGTGATAACGTCAGGAAATTTGCCATGAATGCTGATTAATAACTCATCACCTTTCATGCCGGGCATCAGCCAGTCCGAAACAATCACTACAATACACCGCCCTTCTTGATGCAATTCTTCAATCAACTCCAGCGCATCACTGCCGTTTTCTGCCATTTCATAGGTATATGCAGAACCAAAAGCCGATTTTAACTGGGTTTTTAAACTATCCAGAATCACTTTTTCATCATCAACACAAACAATCACCGGTTTCATGTCATGCTCCTGCTGTCGGATTAATCGGTAATAAAACCGTGAATACAGTGCAGCCTGGCTGACTTTCGACATCGATACTGCCTGAATGTTTGTCGATTATTTTTTTCACGATATGCAAACCTAGACCGCCGCCTTCGCCTGCCGCTTTGGTGGTAAAAAAAGCCTCAAAAATTTTCGACTTGTCTTCAGGGTTGATGCCTTTGCCGCTATCTTGAATGCAGACTTTTATGAAATCACCGCTTTGCTCTACGTTAATAGCCAGTGTGCCTTTATTATCCATGGCCTGCAAAGCATTATGAATCAAATTTGTCCACACTTGATTCAGTTCGTCTGGATAGCAATAAATCTGCGGTAAATTGCCAGCATAGTTTTTAATCAGCTCGACATTGTGTTTTATTTGATTGTGATAAAGGGTTAATACTGTATCCATGCCTTGGGTAACATCGGCCAACAGTTTGGCATCGGAGCTATCCTGATGCACATAGGATTTTAAGGCAAACACCACTTTGGCAGCACGGTCGGTGGCGGTGTTAATGGTTTGGATGCCTTTTTTAAGTTCAGATAACTTATAAGCCAGCTCCAGCACTTCGTGACCATTGGCTGTTTTCAGTAAATTGATAATCTCGTCAAGGTCTTCATAAATGCCCATGTCGGCCAGGGTATCGGCAACCGAATCAGGGTCAGTTATTTCATTGGCTAATTGGGTCGATAAAGCCCGGCGTTTTTGCCGTTGTTCTTTGGCAGATAACACATTTACATAACTGAGTGATTTATCCAGTATCCGCACAAAGTTTTCTGTTTCCTCGACCGAAAAAGACCGAAACAACGGCGGCATAATGGTTAAAGTTTGGCCTAAAAACTTTTGAATATTAGTCGCGGAAGAACTGATTGCCCCCAGCGGCGTGTTAATTTCATGGGCAATCCCGGCAATCAAATGCCCCAAGGCCGCCATTTTTTCGGACTGAATCAACCCTACTTGCTGGGCTTCCATTTCCAGTTGTTGTTTTTCCAGCCTAATGGCCTGTATTTCCAGGTGTTTGGCCTGCTCTTGACTCTCTTCAAGCAGATGTTCGGTACGAATATTCTGTTCGATGATTTCCATTCTCATTGATAGCATTGGCAGCACTTGTTTCAGCAGGGCATTTTCTCGGTCACCAAAAGCATGGAATGAGGCCAATTCCAGCACCCCATTGACGCTGTCGGCATGGATAATGGGCAATATTGCCGCATATTTTGGAATGGACTCTCCTAACCCGGAGCGAATCCGCAAATAGTTTTCCGGTAAATTGGTCAAAATAATCGGTGTTCGTTCAAGGACGCATTGTCCAATCAAGGTTTCACCCGGCACAACCTTCTGAACGATCTGACCGCGTTCGCAATAGCCATAACTGGCAAGCAAGTCCAGTTGCTGCTCTGCCATATCATAAAAATACAGGGCGGCTTGGCCTGCATTTAACAACGGACAAAGCTGTGATAAAAAACGCTGTGCCAGTTCGGCAATATTTTTAGCCTGCTGCATTTCCGCAAAAATGGCAGAGGCATGATTTTTGACCCAATGCTGAATTTCCAACACCTTCGCCCCTTGTTGCAAAACCCGAATCGACTTCGCCATCACCCCCACTTCATTGCTATAGTCTGCGTGAGGCACGGCAATATCAAGCTGTCCTGCGGCCAGCTTTTCAACACTGCTGGTAAGATTGTCCATGGGACGGCGAATCGAGATATTAACCAACAAGCCAAAACCAAAGCTGCCTGACAAGCCAATTACCAACAGTATGATAGTAAAGTGGAAAGTTTTCTCTGATATTTGCTCACTGTTTGCTGCAGACTGTTTTGCGATTACTTCATGAACTTTGGCAAGTTCTGTCAGTCCTTCAGCGGCACTATTGCGTGTTTTCATGAAGTCCGAAGCATTAATTCTTCTTACGGCTTCAGCATCACTTTTGGGGTTTAATTCATCCAGCAATGCCACGGCAGTCGTCACATTGGCAAAGTATTGACTTATTAATATGCTGATTTCTTCCAGCTGTTTGACCATCTCTTCGGTCACATTTTCATTAAGTTTGTCGGCAACGCGAATATCATTTACTTTACGATTATAGGAACTTCTGGCATTAACCAGTGCTTTTTTTGCCACTTCCCGGTCAGCAGGATTAGTCGTTAATGTCATCTGCCGCAAACTGCTGCTGACATTTAGCAGATTGATTTCAGCATCTTTAATATTGGAAATCGCCTGTAGCTCATTTTTATAGGTGGCTTTCGCGATATCACTCAACATCCGGGTTGAGTAAATGCTATTCAAACCGACCAGTAGCGTAATCAAAAAACCGCCCACAATGCTGATTAGCAGTTTGCTACTCAGTTGAAGTCTTTCCATTAAGCTTATAATTTTTTGCATGGTTATTCTCTTTTCTTAAAGTTCAGCCCATCTTGCTATTGAAGCATACAAAACAGCATTGCAGTATTGTTTGTTAAAAATAAACCTGCCTTGATAAATACTTGTTTTGTCAGAGATTCAAGCCATAAATTCCACTTCATAACCTGTAAATTTACGAATATTAATCACGCCGCTATCCAATAATAGATATTGACCTTTAATACCTTGCAGCACACCCGATATTTCAGGATTGCTATCCAGATTAAACGATTTCACTTTCGCTGGATAAGTTGCAACCGGAAAATTTATTTCAACTGGCTGCGCATCAGGCAATAAAATCAGACTTTGTTCGCCAAATTGTTCTCTGATGGCGGTTAGCTCAGGCTCACAAAGCGATAACAATCGCACTGCCTCTGCTTTTAAATCCAGTCGCATTGCCGAATTTTTCAGCATTTGCTGCCAGCTGGTTTTATCACTCACATATTTGGCAATCGCAATCTCCGCCAAACCGGAAATATAACGCGAACCGGCTTGCAAAATCGGCAAGGCCTGGGTTGCACCTTGATCTATCCAACGCGTAGGGATTTGTGTGCTGCGGGTAATTCCAACTTTCAGAGCCGAAGAATTGGCTAAATAGACAAAATGCGGCTGAAAACAAAACTGCTGCGCCCATTCCGGCTCACGGCAGGTTCCTTTACTGTAATGACAGGTTTCCGGCTTCATAATGCACATATCGCATTGCGCCAGCTTGATAAAACACGAATAGCAATAGCCTTGATTAAAACTTTTTTTGGTTTTACTGCCACAGTGCAGGCAAAAAATCTGCCCTGTGTGAACCAGTTTTAACGTTTTCCCTAGCAACGGATTCAACTCCAGCCGTTGCTCACCGAGAGGAAGTTGATAATTCACCGGGCTTGCCAGTTCGGTTTTCATTTTCTGCAACGTGCCTATCATTTATCTATCCTGTGTCAAAAATCATCATGATTATTATCGCACTTTATAATGACAGTGAAGTCTGCTTTTTTATCACATCAAACAAATCATCAACCGACCAATAACGGCTTGTGTGTTTTAGTGTATCACTTTGCTATAATTCGCCCCGACTTGCTTTAATCATGTCATTTTTTATCAGTTATAGTTTAAAACACCCAAGTAGTTTGCAATGCGTTGCTATGAAATAGCCTTATAAATCAAACTCAAAACTAAAGTTTATGCTGATTAATAAATAAAGATGGCAAAAAAATAATTTGTGCACACCATAGGATTAGTAAATGAATATAGGTTCAATTTCAACAGTTACCGGACAAGATGATGTTGATCCGCTCGAAACGCGCGAGTGGATTGATGCGCTAAAAGCTGTGCTGGCGGCAGAAGGTAGCGAACGCGCCCATTTTTTGATTGAGAAACTGGTAGCTGTTACACGCCAAGCTGGGGTTGATATTCCATTCAGTGCCAATACTGCTTATATCAATACCATTTCTGTTGCACAACAGCCGCAATTTCCGGGCGACATGACAATTGAACGCAGGATTCGTTCTTATGTCCGCTGGAATGCCATTATGATGGTATTACGCGCCAACGAACATACTAATGTTGGTGGACATATTGCCAGTTTTGCTTCCGCAGCCACTTTATATGATGTCGGACAAAATCATTTCTGGCACGCCCCTGCTGAAAATCATGGCGGCGATTTGGTGTTTGTCCAGGGACATTCTGCTCCGGGCGATTATGCGCGGGCTTTTGTGCAGGGGCGTTTAACAGAAGAGCAAATGGACAGTTTCCGCCAGGAAGTGGGCGGTAAAGGTTTATCTTCTTATCCGCATCCCTGGTTAATGCCGGATTTTTGGCAATTTCCAACGGTATCTATGGGCTTAGGCCCTATTATGGCGATTTATCAGGCGCGTTTTATGCGTTATGTTGAAGATCGGGGCTTTGCTAAAACTCAAGGCCGGAAAGTTTGGGCGTTTTTAGGCGATGGTGAAACCGATGAGCCGGAAACACTGGGTGCAATCGGGATGGCCGGACGGGAAAAACTCGATAATCTGATTTTCGTGGTCAACTGCAATCTGCAACGCTTGGATGGCCCTGTGCGCGGCAACGGCAAAATCATTCAGGAGCTGGAAGGCAGTTTCCGTGGTGCCGGCTGGAATGTGATTAAAGTGATCTGGGGGCGGCGTTGGGATGCGTTGTTAGCCCGCGATAGCGAAGGCTTAATCAGTAAACGGATGATGGAGTGCGTGGACGGGGATTACCAAAACTTTAAATCCAAAGACGGTGCCTATGTACGCAAGTTTTTCTTCAATACCCCACAGCTGCAAGCTCTGGTTTCTGATTATACCGACAAGGATATTTGGGAACTCAATCGCGGCGGTCACGATGCCCAAAAAGTGTTTGCCGCCTATCAAGCGGCAGTTAATCATCAGGGGCAACCGACGGTTATCTTAGCCAAAACTATTAAAGGTTATGGTATGGGCAAATCCGGTGAGGCGCAAAATACCAGTCATCAACAGAAAAAAATGAGTACTGAATCGATCCGCAATATTCGCGACCGTTACCAGTTGCCGATTCGGGATGAAGAACTGGAAAAATTGCCTTACCTAAAATTTGCCGAAGATTCCAAAGAGCTGGCTTATATGAAACAGCGCCGGGCAGATTTGGGCGGTTATTTACCTGCCAGAAGAGGCAAGGCAGAATCGTTGACTGTACCGGCGTTAGCTGCTTTCCAATCGCTGCTGGATGCGGGTAAAGTGGGTCAGGAGTTTTCCACCACCATGGCGTTTGTGCGAATTCTGAATGTTTTGTTGAAAGACAAGGAAATCGGCAAACGGATTGTGCCTATCGTCCCTGATGAGTCCCGTACGTTTGGGATGGAAGGCCTGTTCAGACAACTGGGAATCTGGTCGCAGGTTGGTCAACTCTATACCCCGCAAGATGCAGACCAACTGATGTTTTACAAAGAGGACAAAAAAGGTCAGGTCTTACAAGAGGGAATTAATGAAGCCGGGGGTTTGTGTGACTGGATTGCAGCCGGTACCGCCTACTCTACACATGGCGTGGCAATGATTCCATTTTTCATTTACTACTCGATGTTCGGTTTTCAACGGGTGGGCGATTTAATTTGGGCGGCGGCGGACCAGCGGGCACGCGGCTTTTTGTTAGGCGGCACCGCCGGACGTACCACGCTAAATGGCGAAGGCTTGCAGCATGAAGACGGCCATAGTCATTTGATGTCTGCGACTATTCCAAACTGCAAATCCTATGACCCGACTTATGCTTACGAGCTGGCAGTGATTATTCAGGACGGTTTGCAACGCATGTATGCTGATCAGGAGGATATTTTCTATTACATCACCGTAATGAACGAAAATTATGAACATCCTGGAATGCCCGAAGGAGCTGAAGCAGATATTCTCAAAGGAATGTATCTGTTCAAAAAAGGCAATGAAAACCAGTTCCCGCGTGTGCAGTTATTAGGTTCCGGGACGATTTTCCGGGAAGTCGAAGCGGCGGCGCAACTATTAAGTGATGACTGGGGCGTAGAAGCGGATTTGTGGAGTTGTCCAAGTTTCACCGAATTAGCGCGTGACGGCCAAAGCTGTGAACGCTGGAATCGTTTGCATCCAACGCAACCTGCAAAAGTTGCCCACGTTTCTAACTGTATTAAGTCGATAAATGGCCCCGTGATTGCGGCAACTGATTACACCCGCACTTATGCCGAACAAATCCGTGCCTTTATTGACGCTCCTTACACAGTATTAGGCACAGACGGTTTTGGTCGTTCGGATACCCGGCAAAAATTGCGGCACTTTTTTGAGGTTGACCGTTATTATGTCACGGTAGCGGCATTGAAAAGTCTGGCCGATGCCGGTGAGTTTGATCCTGCCAAAATCGAGCAGGCCATTACAAAATACGGCATTAACCCTGACGCAACCGCCCCTTGGCTTATTTAAACAACAGGATAAACATGACTTCTTCCATTGAAATTAAAGTCCCTGATATTGGCGGAATTGCCGATGTTGAAATAATTGAACTGCTGATTAAGGCAGGCGATACCATTGAGCTGGAACAATCTCTCGCGGTAATGGAAAGTGATAAAGCCAGCATGGATTTGCCTTCTCCAGCAGCGGGGCTAGTGCAAACCGTGCATGTGAAAGTGGGCGATAAAGTTTCCGAAGGAACGTTGATTGCTACTTTAGCCGCAGCGGGTCAAGCTGTCCCTGCTGCAACGGCCCCTGCTGAAACAGTTGCTGAACAACCTAAGGTCGTTGTGCCGGAGCCTGAGTCTGAAAAACCCGCCGTGCAAGCTGCTCCAGTCGCACAGACAGTTTCCCCACCTGTAGTAGAAGTTGAATCATCGGCAGAAGGAATTATTGCCCACGCCAGTCCGGCAATTCGTCGTTACGCCAGAGAATTAGGCGTTGATATCAATACCGTAAACGTTGGTAGCGGGCGCAAAGGACGAATTACCAAAGAAGATGTAAAAAATCATGTCAAACAAATTGTCGCTACCGCACAAACCCAAACTGCACCTGTAGCAAATGCAGGTGGCGGTTCGGGCATTCAACCGATTCCCGCTGTGGATTTTTCCAAATTCGGTGCTGTCGAAGAGATTGCCTTAAGCAAAATCAAACGTTTGACCGGTCAGCATTTAAGCCGGGTGTGGTTGAATTTGCCGATGGTGACTTATCACGATGAAGTGGATATTACCGAAATGGAAGCATTCCGCGTGGCATTGAATGGTGAAAAAGGCAACGAGGTAAAACTGACCGGCTTGCTGTTCATTATGAAAGCCTTGGTTGCCACCATGCAAAAATTCCCGACTTTTAACAGCTCGTTATCGCCCAATGGTGACAGTCTGATTTTGAAAAAGTTTTTCCATATCGGTATTGCCGTGGACACACCAAACGGTTTGGTGGTGCCGGTGATTCGTGATGTTGATAAAAAAGGTCTGCAAGAATTAGCGGTAGAACTAGGTGAAAAAAGCGCCAAGGCCCGCAAGGGCGAATTAACTCCAGCCGATATGCAAGGCGGCTGTATGACCATTTCCAGCCTCGGCGGTATTGGCGGCACCGCATTTACTCCGATTGTCAACGCACCGGAAGTGGCCATTTTAGGCGTGACCCGCTCTGCTATGAAACCGGTGTGGGATGGCAACGCTTTTATTCCGCGTTTGATGTTGCCGCTGGACTTAACTTATGACCATCGCGTGATTGATGGCGCAGAAGGTGCCCGGTTTATGGCAACATTGTGCGCCTATCTTAATGATGTGCGCCGATTGTTACTTTAACAGAACTGCTTGGAGTACAAACGCTTTTGTACTCCAAATTTTCCGCCTCTTTTCTCACGCTTATGAGTTCCCAATCACTGTATAAACCGCAAATCTCCACCCGCGACAATCTGGAATGGCTGTTTATTCTCAGAAATCTGATGATGGGCGGCGAAGCTCTGGTTATTTTTTTAGCGTCCAACGGACTGGGAATTACCTTACCCGAACAACAGCTCTGGCTAGTGATTTGTTCGATTGCAGCGGTAAACATGTATACTTGGATGCGCTTGCAAACGGAGGAGCCGGTAACGGAAATAGAAATTTTCTCCCAGCTTATTGTGGATGTGATATCCCTTTCTACCTTGCTGTACTTGACCGGCGGCGCCTCCAACCCGATTATCTGGGTATTTTTGCTACCGCTGATTGTCACAGGGATTATGCTGCCGCAATCGTATGCCTGGTATATGGTGATTTTAACCTGTTCCGCCTATACGATTTTAGTCGCACACAATGTGCCGTTGCCTGTCATAGAGCCGCATATGACAGATCCGACCATGATTAGTCCTGAAATAAAACATCAGTTGCATCTGATGAGCGATAGACATTATTTTAATCTGCACATTTTTGGGATGTGGTTTGGCTTTGTATTCAGTGCCGGATTGGTGGCCTATTTTGTGGTCGAGCTATCCAAATCATTACGCGATAGAGAGCGGCATCTGGCTGATGCCAGAGAATCGGCGTTGCGGGATGAAAGAGCGATTTCCCTTGGTACTTTGGCCGCGAGTGCGGCGCATGATATGGGCACTCCCTTAGGTACGATGGCGATTTTAGTCCACGAGCTGCAACAGGATTTTCCAGAATACCGCTATCCTGATTTGCAAGAAAAACTGACTATCATCGAGCAGCAAATATTGCGCTGCAAACAAGCATTATCGCTAATGTCAGCATCCGGCGGCCAACTGCGTGCCGAATCCGGTCACCCGATGAATCTGGTTGACTATATTGACGAAGTATTAATGCAATGGCGCACTCACAAACCGGGCGCAAAATTATCGCTAATTGTGACTCCCAGTGTATATATCAAATCAGAAATTATTGCTGAACGAACTTTAACCCATTCAATTATTAATATTCTTAATAACGCGGTTGAAGCAAGTCCTCCAGATAAGGGAGTAGAGTTACATGCCTATTGGGACGGGTATTTTGTGGTGCTGAAAGTTCGTGATTTTGGACCGGGATTACCGCCTGCACTGCTTAATTTTGCCGGAAAAGAACCTGTAGTCAGCGATAAAAAGGGCTTGGGGGTCGGCTTGTTTTTAGCCTATACCACTATTAACCGGTTAGGCGGAAAGATAACCTTTCGCAACATGGATACAGGCGGGGCCTGTATCGAAATAATATTGCCGTTGATAAATACAGAAGAGAGATAATCGTGATTACACCAGATAGCCCGCAATTGCTGTTAGTTGATGATGATGTGACTTTTTGCAAGGTGTTAAAGCCGGCTTTGGAAAAACGCAATTTTCAGGTGAGTGTTGCCAACGACGTGAAAACAGGAATTGCTTTAGCGGAACAAACCGAACCGGAATATGCAGTGATTGATTTACGGATTGGTCATGATTCGGGGTTGGAATTGGTGAAAAAACTGATTTCGTTAGACGGCAACACCCGGATTGTGATGTTGACCGGTTTTGCCAGTATCGCCACAGCCGTAGAAGCAATTAAACTGGGGGCAATTCATTATTTGACCAAGCCTGCAAATGCCGATGAAATTGTCAGCGCACTGTATAAAAACGAAGGTGATGCTTCAGTTGCTATTAATGAAACACCATTGTCAGTGAAAAGATTAGAGTGGGAGCATCTGCAAACTGTGTTAATGCAGCATGATGGCAATATTTCTGCCGCCGCCAGAGCCTTAAATATGCACCGTCGTACTTTGCAGCGTAAACTCGATAAGCGCCCCGTTAAAGAATAATTTGTTATAATAAATATTAAACAAGTCCCCGTGGCACAGAGGATAGCGCGACCCCCTCCTAAGGGGTAGGTCACAGGTTCAACTCCTGTCGGGGACGCCAAACAGAAATCCAACAACGTCCAGAGACGTTTGCAAAGCCCGCAGCTGGCAACGGTTGCGGGCTTTTTTATTGCTAATAGCGTTCAGCTAAGTTTATTGCCCCCGCCTTTATACAAAATGATGTAAGCGTGGCCTGATTATTTGGATAGTTTAAAATGTCTTTTAATTACTCATCCTCCTTTCCTGCCTCCCAAAAATATCATGCTCATTATTCCTTTAGAAAAATCCATTGATTGGCGCAAGCCTCCGGTTATTACATTCTTATTGATTATTATCAATACAATAATATTGGTCTGGACCCAATCCCATAACGAAAAAGTTTTTCAAACCGCATTCGATTATTACATCAATAGTGCCCTACCAAAAACAGAACTGCCACGCTATTTAGAAATAAAAGCAAATATTGCGGATGACATCAGCAATCAGGAATTGGCAAAATCCATCAAAAATAAATCCTTAAAAAAAAATACGCTGGTTTATGTCCTGATGGCAATGGAAAATGATCAGAGTTTTATGAAAAAGCTACACCAAAATCAAATTATTACGGAACAAGAACAGGCTTATTCGCAGTGGAAAAGCGAACGCGGAAAATTTGAGACGTTATTTCAGCAAAATAGCAGTTCCCGTTACGGATTTACTCCCAGTCAACATAAAGCCATCACGTTTATTAGCCACATGTTTTTGCATGGCGGATATGATCATTTAATCGGCAACATGATTTTTCTGTTTTTAATTGGCGTAACGCTGGAAACAGCCTTGGGCAGCCTGCTTTATCTCGCCTGCTATTTAATTGCCGGATTAGGCGCGGTTAGCTTATATTGGTTGATTTATGCCAGCAGCGAGACCACTCTGGTTGGCGCATCTGGAGCAATTGCTGGCTTAATGGGGATGTATGCAGGAGTCTTTGGTTTAAGAAAAATCCGTTTTTTCTATTACATCCTATTTTATTTTGATTACATTAAGGCCCCCGCCTTAATTATGCTGCCGTTATGGGTACTGAATGAAATTTATCAGTTAGCTTTTACCGAGGGCAGCAACGTCGCCTACATGGCGCATGTAGGGGGGTTATTAACTGGCGGAATTATCTCATTCACGATAAAAAAATACTTTGTTGAGCAGATTAACACTGAATATCTGGATGAATCGCAACATCAAGAAGAAAAAAAGCGCGATTATGAGCAAGGCATGAGTTTATTGCGTGAGTTAAAAATTCCTCAGGCGCAAAGAGTTTTTGCCGGTCTTTGTGCAACTTGTCCTGAAGATATGGCTATTTTGCTGCAATACTACAAAGCCATGAAATATACGCCGCAAGCAGAAGAATATCCGAAAGTAGTCAATAAAATATTTTCTTCTGCCGACAAGTTGGATATCCAGGATGTTTTATCGATTTTTAAGGATTTCACTAAATCCTTCGCTCTCAAAGAGATATCCACAGCAGCGTTAATCAGGTTATCGTCTGTCTTTAGCAAAAATAATTATTTAACTGAAGCCGAAAGTATTATCAAAAACCTGTTGCAAAACTCAACCAAAACTGAAGGAATGGAACAGGCTTTGTGGATGTTGACCATCGCCTGGAAACGGGTTGGCAACATGGAAAAGCACACCAAATATCTGAATTTTCTGGTAAAAAACTACCCGGACACACTCGGAAAAGACGCCCAAAACTTGCTGGATAACATAAACAAACTAGGTTTTTAGGTTTTCCAGCACAGCTAGATATTTTTGCATCGGCTCTGTGAGTTCATGCCCTGGATATTTTTTCAACAATCCCTGCAATATCTTTTTAGCCTGAGCTTCATCCTGTTTATGATCGACCAGCAACTGTGCCGCGATAAAATAGGCATAGGGCATCTGTTCACTGTTGGGGTAGTTCTGGCCAAATTTGTTGAGCAACAGCAAAGCATCGTTATATTTAAACAACTCTTGTGCGGTTTTGGCCAAATCTACTGTGACTCTGGCATCAGGGTAAAAATAGTCAGGATTGATTTTCAAACAATCTGCATAAACATCAACCAACTTTCCCTTGTTGACTTTAGGCTGGTTCAGCAGCACTCGCATATATTCACTGGTATGTTCGGCCATCCTTTCCTTGGCATTGGCAAGCTTGAGCAGATAATGATATTTGTCATGATAAACCAGAGACTGGCTCATGGCCTTAAGCTGAGTGCCCAAGCGTTTAATGGCTTCATCCATTAAACCTTCGGCCAACAGAATCTGAATTTCGTTTAAAAAAGGATCACTGTTAATGCCAGACGCTTTTACATCAATGCCTTCGGCTTCCAGATTGACCTCTACTACCCAATCAATCCCCAATTTTTCATGAAACTGATAAAGTGCATAACCCATCATACTGAAAATAACAATGGAGAAATAAGAGTTGATAAAAAATAACGAGGGAAACAAAATCGCCGGAGTAATAATATTGGCAGCCCAGTATTTTATTAATTGACTACCGCCATAAACCATTAACAGAAATACATAAAGAATCAGATAGGATTTTCCCATCGTTGTCATGATGTTAATGGCTCGCATTGGATTGATGGCATCAAAAAAATTGCCGGTCATGGCCAGATTCATAATCATGGCAGGCAAGCTTAGTAACGAGAAAAACGCTACCAGTATCCCTACTAGTTTTCCAGCCCCAAACCCCATGATTATGGCCAAAAAAGTAAACATAAAGATGCAGAACTGTTTGAAAACAATATAGGGATATTGTCCTTCGTCACTTTTCAGCACGCTGGACTCAGGCGGCACTATATTGCCTTGGGCGGCATGGTTTAAACATTTATAGGCGAACCTTATCACGGCAAAGCTGGCGGCAATAACCAGAATAATGCTTAGCAGGGGGATAAAAACAGAACTCAGCATCAATAAACTCAAAGTCGCCAGATAAAGCAGAGTGCCTTTTTGGGCAGGGTAGGCGAAAAACTTGGGGATTCTTTCCCAAAATGGCCTGATACTGTTGGAAATGCCAAGTGACTCGAGCTGAGAAAAACAGATGGGACAGATTTTTTTATCTGGTGCGTGTGGTGCTTCCTTGGCACATTCGTTGGCCATGTCAACCTTGCAGTGCCCGCAATGCCAACGAGCCGGCAACGAGGGAAAATATTTACATTTGACGGAGGTTTTGGCCATAACAATCCCTAACACAGTAAAAGAGTTTTTTGCATAATACTCTTGATAATAAGGATTTGTCACTCTTTCCGGTTATCATATTAAATTAGGATTAATCGATACTCACAACACAAATGACTCAAAAAGAACTCGAAGATTACCTGTGGGGCGCAGCCAATATTCTGCGCGGCATGATTGATGCTGCGGACTTTAAGCAATATATTTTTCCGTTGCTGTTTTTTAAACGGGTTAGCGATTTATGGGATGAAGAATTTGAACAAGCATTAGCCGAAAGTAATGGCGATTTGGATTATGCGCAATTTGCCGAAAATCACCGTTTTCAGATTCCAGAAGGCTGTCATTGGGATGATGTTCGCAAAAAGACCGTGAATGTCGGCGCGGCGTTGCAACAGGCTTTAACCGGCATTGAAAAAGCTAATTTTGAGATGTTGCATGATGTGTTCGGTGATGCGCAATGGACGAATAAACGCCGGATGAGTGATGAAAAAATGCTGGATTTAATCGAGCATTTCAGCCAGATGAATCTGACCGTTGCCAATGTGCCGCACGATATTATGGGCGAGGGTTATGAATATCTGATTAAAAAATTTGCTGATGATAGCGGCCATACCGCAGCCGAATTTTATACCAATCGCACGGTGGTTAAGTTAATGACCCAAATCACCGACCCACACAGCAGCGACAGTATTTATGACCCGACCTGCGGCAGCGGCGGGATTTTGCTCAGTGCCGCGTTGCATTTGAAAGAGCAAGGCAAGGAATATCGAACTTTAAAGCTTTACGGGCAAGAGTTGAATCTGATTACCTCGGCGATTGCGCGGATTAATATGTTTATGCACAACGTGGATGAATTTGTGATTGTGCAGGGCGATACTTTAGATAATCCGCAGTTGCTGGAAAACGATAAGCTGAAACAGTTTGATGTGATTATGGCCAATCCGCCGTACAGCGTGAAAAAGTGGAATCGGGACAAGTGGCTGAATGATCCGTTTGGGCGCAATATTTGGGGAACGCCGCCGCAGGGTTGTGCCGATTATGCCTTTCAGCAGCATATTATGAAGAGTTTAAAGCCGGTCAGCGGGCGTTGTGTGGTGTTGTGGCCGCATGGCGTGTTGTTTCGGGATGCGGAAGGTGAGATTCGCCGCAAAATGATTGCTGAGGATTATGTGGATGCTGTTATCGGCTTGGGGAAAAATCTGTTTTATAACAGTAGTATGGAAAGTTGTTTGCTGGTGTGTCGGATGCAGAAGCCGGTGGAGCGGCAGCGCAAGATTATTTTTATTGATGCGAAAGAGGAGCTTAGGATTGAGCGCACCAATGCCTGGTTAGAGCCGCAGCATATTAAGCGGATTAGTGAGGCATATTGGCAGTTTGCGGATGTGGCAAATTTTGCCAAAGTGATGTCGGTGGATGAGGTGTTGGCAAACAATGGCAATTTGAGTGTGCAGTTGTATGTGAAGCAGGCGAATACGGATGTTGAGCATGATACTGAGCTGTTATTGGCGGATATTAAAGCGGGGCAAGTGCAGATTAATAGCGCGTTGGCGGATTTGTTTGGGCAGCTTAGTGAGATTGGGATTGAGGTTTAAGTTTTACCCACCGCGAAGTTTATTTTTTTAAATTAAAATAGTTCAGGAGTTTTAAATGAGTGTAGCTCTTCAAATTGATTTACCGGAAAGTATTTTTGCGGTATTTCATCAGAATAAACAAGAACTTGCTAATACTTTTAAATTGTGTGGGCTTTGTTGCACAAATCAAATTTGTTCCAAGCCTCCCCAACCCCAAAACAGTTTTATGCTATAGCAACTGTCATGGGTGTGCCAAGATAAGTGAAACGATTTAATAGAGCGGCACGAATTTGTAACTCGGCCACCTGA
>CAIQWF010000168.1 GCA_903875455.1 uncultured Pseudomonadota bacterium | reverse complement strand
TGATTGAACGCATTTTTTGCAACTTTGCCTTGGATCTGAGTTTGATTAAATCGTCTTCATCTTATGAGGCACTTTGTAACTTCGGGGCTGTGTCTTGTTAAAACTGTCCGAAGTATTGAGCTATGAAAACTTGAAAAAATCAGTCTTGAATGTGCTTTCAGGCTTTGGCAGTGAATACCTAATAACTATCGAGTGGTTTTAAGATTTTTACTTGGGGTTAAAACCACTCAAAAAAACAAAAAAATTTTAATCTTTGCTACCCATTTTTATGTAAATAAAAGCGAGTTCGCTGGCGATCAAAATTAAAACAAGGGTATCTATACTCATAATCTATCCTCACATGTAACCTTAATAATTGGAGTCGAAATTAAAACACTTAAACAACAGACTGTCAAAGAAAGCTAATTTTCAAATGGTTAGATTTTTACTTTATCCAACACTTAAATTGCTTGATTTTTTGAATCTTGTTTATTATTCCTAAGATATGTTATAAGTAGGCTCTCCAAATTTTAAGAAAAGATTGTTTATTCCCTAAATTGAAACTTACCTTCTTTTTAATTAAACCCTGCTAAAACTGTTTTTGTACAGCCCGCATCAGAAAAAGTTTAATATGCCAAAATCTTGGAGAGAAATATTTAAAGATCATACAACATCCGATTGTTTTGGTGCTTGTTGAGCATCAAGCCTCTGGCAAACTACTTTTTTATCAAACCCTGGAGAAAATGTTATGAAATCTATTTTATATGCGGTCGCTTTAATGGTTGGAGTATTAGGAGCTACCGGCAATGCACTTGCATGGGGGTCTTTAGCAATTGATAGCAACCAAGGCAGTGCTTATGGTTATTCTTACGACTATCCCACCGCACAGGCAGCAGATACTCGAGCAATTAACGAATGCGGCGGGCCTAATGTATGCCATGTTGTGAAAAATTTTGAGAGAGGTTGCGGTGCTTATGCTGCTGACCAAGCCCCAGGCGGTAGTGCTTATGGCTGGGGAACAGCCCCTACCAAAGAACAAGCTCAAAACATTGCTTTAAGCTATTGCCGCCAATATGGTGGAACTGATTGTATTATTAGAGTATGGAGCTGCAATTCTCGCTAGTTTAAAACAGTTTTACCAAGCCCATTAATTCACATATTTGAAAGGAGTGCAAAATATGTTTTTTGTACTCCCGAAAAATATACCAAACTATCCACTTTCCCGTCCTATGAATGACCTGACGCTATGAACAAATGCCCCCAATGTGGTCAGCAACGAAAAGCCGATGAATATAGATGCCTTTCTTGTGGATGTTTTTTTTCCCAACTTGATGAAATTCTTGCTGCTGAAGAAGCAGAAAAAGAAAGAACATCATTCAAAGGTCGCTTAAAAGCAATCAGCAATGCCGATGACCTTAAACAGGCGCTCATTGATGAATTAAGCAGCATAAAACAAAGCACTCCAAATCAGACCTTTATTACTTTCGTGGTTATTTTTGCCTTTATTTTTGCCCTGATCGTATCTGTTTTGTAACTGTAAACTGAAAAAGCAAGCGAGGATTCAACTCATAAGTGCAACTCCAAGCCTCACGCTGTTTTCAGGGCGTTTTCGTCAAAAAATACCTCGCGCGGTGTTTTTATAACCCAACCCCTTTCGCGGGCGGCTGCTGAGGCGGGGCATGACGAACTCAACCTGCTCATCGCTAATCTCGGCAAAGCTGGTGCCTTTGGGGAAGTATTGCCGAATCAAGCTATTCGTGTTTTCGTTCAAACCGAGCTCCCACGATCTGTAAGGATGGAGAAAATAGACCAGCGCATCCAATGCTTTGGCAATGGTTTTTATGTTTCATCGTGGATTGTGGTTCGTGGTGCTTCGTGGTTATATTCAACATCCTGATTTACAACAAATATTAATCGATAGCATGATTGTAAGAACCCATGCCTGTGCCGCTCAAAGTCACGCTGAAGCAGAAGCGATGGGGCTTTCAAAGGGCGGATTTTCCTGTAAAACCCACCACAGATGCTTTGGGCAATCCATTCGATTTTATTTTAACGCCGGGTCAAGCCAGTGGTGTTGGGCAAGCAGAAGCCTTATTAGCCTTAACACCAACAAGGCGCCAAGGCTGTGCTCTCGGTGATAAAGGCTACGACAGCGGTGCGTTTATGCAGGCCATTGAGGCGCGTGGAATGCAGGCGGTTATTCCGCCTCGTTGCAACCGCCTTGATCTGCATGAATGTGATTGGTTTGTTTAACTAAAGAGCGGCATTTGATTGAATGCTTTTTTAGCAAAATCAAGCACTACAGGCGGATATTTTCCAGATTTGAAAAGTTGGCCAAAAGCTACATGGGATTTTTTACGTTTCGTTTCTGCTTTGATTTGGCTGCGATGAAATGTCAATACAACCTAACAAAAAATTCTGACAACCTATACTAAAGTAAACAGTTTGTCGAAATTAGCAATATCCAGAATTTTTCTGACTTCCGGTTTTGGGTTTTTAATACGGATGGCTTCTTTATTTTCACCGACCTTGTCGCGCAATACTAATAGCATTCCTAAAGCAGAGCTATCAACATAATCAGTTGCACTCATATCTACCACAATAGCAGATACTCCGCTACTTGCTTGTTGTGTTGCTTTGCGGAAATCCTGATGTACGCTAAAATCAAAACGCCCTGAAATTTTAATTTCCAAGACTTTTTTTTCTGCATCTAAACTTGTTTCTACAGCCATTTGTTAACTCCAGTATTTAATAAATATTGTCACTTGTTTTTCCATCAGTGAATATTGTAAGGGAATTTATGTGTTGATTGTGTTTACTTTTCTTAAAGCACAGCAGGTTTCACTATTTAATATCTTTGTAACATGATATTGTCGATTTTTTTTATTAAAGTGTAAACATCAAATTTGTTGGCACTGCCTAGAATTATTCACCTTCAAATTGTCATTTTCAATGATATAGCCAACAGCTACTAGCCCATTATATGAGTCACTTCTAACTTGACAAGCATTTTTTATAATAATCCATTGCAATAGTCTTGATAATTACCTTAGCTAAAAAAGTTAAAAAATAAAGAATCGCCGATTCAACTCATTAAGAGCAACTCCAGGCTTAGGCTGCTTTCAGACCGTTTTCGTCAAAAAATACCTTGTGCGGTGTTTTATAGCCCAACCCCTTTCGCGGTCTGTTTTTGAGGCGGTACATGACGAACTCAACCTGCATGTCGGTAATCTCGGCAAAGCTGGTGCCTTTGGGGAAACATTGCCCCGGATCAAGCCATTGGTGTTTTCGTTCAAACCGTGCTCCCATGAGCTGTAAGGATGGGCAAAATAGACCAGCGCATCCAATGCTTTAGCAATGGTTTCATGTCCCGCAAACTCTTTGCCATTGTCCGGGGTTAATCGTGGAAACGTTGTCACTGTAAGGGAGAGGCAAAGCTATCGTTGTTGCTGGCACCCCGTCGGCATGTTTACTGTCCATCTTTTTGATTAAGGTAAATTTGGAAACCCGCTCGGCAATCGTGACGAATGCACCCTGATGTTTTTTGCCAATCATCGTGTTGATTTCCCAATCGACAAGTCGCGATTTTTCCGTCACTACAGCAAGCCGCTCGACAATGCTGACGCGGTTAGGATATTGCCAAAAATAACATCCCTTTATTGACTGCCAGATTGAAAAAATAATAGCTAAGAACCGCACTTGAATCTTGGATAATTTCATGATTTTCTATAACTCAGCCATCGAAGCTCAAATGCAACGGCTATTTGCCAGCTTATCCGAAAAAGCTCTGTACATGACAAAAAATAACTCGTTGAAAATGTGACAAAATATTATATTTTTGCGAAACGAAAGATTATGTCCCACTTCAACGAGCTATCAACTATGTTAAACCAACACTTTCGCTGGAAC